>JAFNVK010000124.1 GCA_017379815.1 Clostridia bacterium | reverse complement strand
TGCCCCGCAGGTCCCCACGAGCGTAAAGCTGGATGCAGAAAAGAAGGGATTGCTCCGCACCGTTATCATCAACGGCGCAGAATGCGAGCCGTATATCACGTCGGACACGCAAACCATGCTCTACGACGGCGCGGATATCTACGATGGCATGATGCTTCTCAAGCGTTTTATCAGCGCAAATGAGTTCATCATCGGCATCGAGAAAAACAAGCCGAAGTGCATCGAAAGAATGCGCATGCTCTTTGCCGAAGAGGAAAACGCGGACGTTCGCGTCGTGGCTCTGCCCTCCACCTATCCGCAGGGCGGCGAAAAAATCCTCATTTATAACACCACGGGGCGTGAAGTTCCCGAAGGCAAGCTGCCGGCAGACGTTGGCTGCCTCGTTCTGAACGTGACAACGCTGGCCTTTATCGGCCGCTATTTCCGCACGGGTATGCCCCTCGTGGAAAAGTGCGTAACGGTGGATGGCTCTGCCGTTCTTCTTCCAAAGAATCTGATCGTTCCGATCGGAACGCCGATTGAGGACGTATTCGATTATGCGGGCGGCGTTTCCGAGGATCTCGGAAAGCTTCTCTACGGCGGCCCGATGATGGGCATCGCTCTCTGCTCACCGAGCGATCCGATCCTCAAAACCACGAACGCGGTCACTGCGCTCAAGGCGAAGGATGCGCTCCCCAAGTCAACCACCCCCTGCATTCACTGCGGCCGTTGCGTTTCCGCCTGCCCGATGCGCCTCAATCCCACACAGTATTCGAAGGCACTCCGCCTTCCCTCGGACGAAATGATCGCGCTTCTCATGGACGAAAAGCTCGGTCTTTGCATTGAATGCGGCTGTTGCTCCTTCGTTTGTCCTGCGGGCAGACCTCTCGTTGAAAACAACCGAATCGCAAAAGCGAAATTCAAGGCGCATATGTCGGCCAATCCCGTGGCCGTAAAAAATCAAAAAGCATAAGAGGAGGAAAGACAAATGAATAAGCTGATCGTATCCTCCTCTCCCCATATCCGCTCGTCCCTGACCACCCAGCGCATCATGCTGGACGTGCTGATCGCTCTGCTGCCAACAACGGTGGCATCGATCGTGCTCTTCCGCCTGAAAGCGCTGTGGCTGATCCTCACCTGCTGTCTGACCGCGCTTGCCACGGAGGCACTCTTCCAATTGATTGCAAAGCGCGAACAGACCATCACGGACGGATCCGCGCTCGTTACCGGTCTTTTGCTGGCGCTGAGCCTGCACGCCAACGTGCCGCTCTGGCAGGCGGCCGTGGGAACGGTGTTCGCCATCGCGGTCGTGAAGCTCTGCTTCGGCGGCCTCGGCAAAAACTTCGCCAACCCCGCGATCACGGGCCGTATCTTCGTGCTGATGGCCTTTGCCGAAGCGTCGGGCGGCGCATATTCGTACAATACCGTTCTGAACAATTCTACCTCGGTCATCGAGACCATGGCAACCCCCCTGAATAAGATCAACGAAGAAAGCGCACAGTATCTGCCCTCACTGAAGGACATGTTCCTCGGCACGGGCAACTGCGGCGGCGCGATCGGCGAGGTCTGCTCGCTGGCTCTGCTCATCGGCTTTGCCTATCTTCTGATCCGCCGCGTGATCTCCTGGCACACGCCCGTAACGGTCATCGGCACCGTGTTCCTGCTTTCCTGGGCGCTTTCGGGCAATATCACCTTCGCTCTTTATCACGTGCTTGCGGGCGGTCTTCTGATCGCCGCGATCTTTATGGCGACCGACTATGTGACCACCCCCATCAACAAGTTGGGTAAGCTCGTGTTCGGCTTCGGCTGCGGTCTGATCACCGTGCTGGTCCGCTTCTTCGGTGCATACCCCGAGGGTATTTCCTTTGCGATCCTCTTTATGAACATTCTGACTCCCTATATTGAAAAATGGACCAAGGCGCGTCCTCTTGGCGCAAAAAGAGGAGGTGCGAGAAAATGAAAAACAGTAAAACGCTTGCGCTTCTGAAGCCCGCCATCGTATTGACCCTCATCTGCATCGTCAGTGCCACGCTTCTTGCGGTCGTAAACAAATTTACGGCACCCGAGATCGCGCGCAGAGAGGATCAGCAGCTGAGTGAAACGTTCCTTGCCGTTCTTCCCGATGCCAAAGATGCCGGCTTTGATGTGATCAAAGTCGAAAACGCGCCGGCAACGGTGAAGCAGGTCTGCAAGGCAAAGAACGGCGCAGGCTATGCGCTTCTCATGACCGCGCAGTCCGGCTATCATACGCTACAATTCTCTATCGGCATTGACTCCGAGGGAAAGATCGCCGGCGTATCCATGATCTCTCCCATTCACTCCGGCGGTAACGCCGCCTTTGGCGAATCCCTCCCCGTCTTTCTCGATTCCTATAAGGGTGTCGGTAAAGATCTTGAGGGAAGCGTGGATAAGGTCACCAATGCTACCAAATCCTCTATCGCCATGCGCGGTGCTATGGCAGACGCCTTCGCCCTCATTGAAGGTCTGAAAGGAGGTGCGTGAAGATGAAAAACAATAAGCTTCTGATCCTTCTGCGCGGCCTCATTATAGAAAACCCCGTGCTGGTTCTGGTGCTTGGCACCTGCCCCACCCTTGCGCAAACCACGAACGTGATCGGTGCGCTCGGCATGGGCATCGCGGCAACGCTGGTGCTGATCTGCTCGAACGCGGTGATCTCCGCACTGCGCAATCTGATTCCCGACACGGTGCGCAT
>JAFNVK010000123.1 GCA_017379815.1 Clostridia bacterium | reverse complement strand
GTTGCCTTTGACGCCGAACCCGGCGAGCACACGCTCGTGATCCGCTATGTACCGAAGCAGATGTATCTCGGTCTCTGCATCACGGCTGTCAGCGCAGCTCTGCTCCTTGCGATCTTCTTCACCGAGCGTGCCGTCAAAAAGCACCGCAAGAATTTTGAAGTAGAGATCGTGGAGCTCCCCGAGGAGAACGCCATAGCGACCGAGGATACCCCCGAAACCGAAACCACCAAAGAAACCAAACAGACAGAGGAATAAAACGAATGTTCTACTATCTTTCGGGCGTCCTCGCCCACCGCGAGGCAGGGATCGCCGTTATCGACTGCGGCGGCGTTGGCTACAAGCTGACGATCTCGCAGAATACGCTCACCACGCTCGACCGCCTTGCTTCACGCAGTGAAAAAGTAAAGCTCTATACCTATATGGCTGTGCGCGAGGATGATGTGGAGCTCTTCGGCTTTCATAACGAAGAGGAGCTCGCTACCTTCAAGCTGCTCCTGACCGTTTCGGGAATCGGTCCCAAGGCGGCAATGGGTGTATTGTCCGCATTCACCCCCGAGGGGCTTGCACGTGCCGTCACTACCGAGGACACCAAAGCAATCGCACGTGCCAACGGCATCGGCGCAAAGGGTGCAGCTCGTATCGTGCTGGAGCTCAAGGATAAGCTTTCCTATGTAAACGACACCGATGCGGCATCGATACAGACAAGCACTGCCGCACCGAAGAAGAACAGTCATCTCACCGAGGCTGCCGAGGCGCTTACCGCACTTGGGTACAGCCGCGCCGAGGTCAATACCGTGCTGGCGAAGTTCAACACAAACGGCATGGAATCCGGCGAGATCATCCGCGCGGCGCTCGCGCAATTTATGAAATAAGGAGGAAAGCACATGGACAGTTTTTACAGCGAAGACATGGATTTTGAAAACCGCATCGTGGACTCCTCCTATACCCCCATGGACAGCGATACCGAGGTTTCCCTGCGCCCGAAAACGCTCGATGACTATGTTGGACAGGCAAAGGCAAAGGACAACCTCAAAATTTACATTGACGCGGCAAAGATCCGTGGCGAGAGCCTTGACCATGTACTGCTCTACGGCCCTCCCGGTCTCGGCAAAACAACGCTCTCCAACATCATCGCATCCGAAATGGGTGTAAATATCCGCACCACCTCCGGCCCTGCAATTGAAAAGCAGGGCGACCTTGCCGCCCTGCTGACCAACCTCTCCGAGGGGGATGTGCTCTTTATCGACGAGATCCACCGTCTGCCCCGCACGGTAGAGGAGATCCTCTACCCTGCGATGGAGGATTTTGCGCTGGATATTATCGTGGGCAAGGGGCCTTCTGCGCGTTCCATCCGTATTCCGCTTGCGCATTTCACGCTCATCGGTGCGACCACACGCGCAGGACAGCTCACACAGCCGCTCCGCGACCGCTTCGGCGTATTGCTGAAGCTGGAGCTCTACACCACCGAGGAGCTTGCGTCCATCGTTACGCGCTCTGCCGAAATTTTAGATGTAGAGATGGATACTGCGGGTGCTATCGAGATCGCATCGCGCTCGCGTGGCACACCGCGTATTGCCAACCGACTCTTAAAGCGCGTGCGCGATTTTGCCACGGTCAAGGCGAACGGCAGGATCACCGAAGCAGTTGCTAAAGAGGCGCTTGCCGCGCTGGAGATTGACGAGCTCGGTCTGGACAACGTGGACCGCCGTATGCTGCAAACCATCATTGATTTTTACGACGGAGGCCCGGTGGGTCTGGACACGTTGGCAGCAACCGTCGGAGAGGAGGCCATTACACTGGAAGACGTGTATGAGCCTTATCTGATGCAGATCGGCTTCTTATCCCGTACCCCCCGCGGCCGTTGTGTAACGCGTCTGGGATACGAGCACCTGGGCATTCCCTACACGAACAAGCACAACGAAAATCAGTTGAATTTGGAAGGCGAGACTCTCTGATTATGGCTAATGCAAATGGAAACATCCATAAAGACCATCGTAAGCGGTTGAGAGCACGCTATGAAAAATACGGTCTGGCTTCCTTTGAGGAACATAATATTCTCGAATTACTACTCTTCCACTCCATTCCGAGAGCCGATACAAACGGTATCGCTCACGAGCTCATCAACACATTCGGTTCTCTGTACGACGTTATGTGTGCACCTTACGAGGAATTGCTTCGTGTCAAAGGCGTTGGGCCTGCGAGCGCATCTCTCATCCGCACCGTGGCTGACACGGCACGTGAGGCAAATCTACGCAAGATAGCATCCGTGCCTCTGGACGACTATCCCCGTCTGGCTATGTATGCAACGGAATGGTTCTTGGGCAAACAGGCCGGTGTCGTGGCAGTTATTCTGCTCAATGATAAAAATCACATCGTGCATACGGAAACCTTATCGTCCAGCCACACGATCCGTTCTGCATCGTATGCCAAGACACTGGAAACTCTTGCCTCCAAGCACGAAGCGTGCCGTATGGTTCTTATGCACAACCATGCAAACGGCATTATGAAGCCGTCGGATGAAGATCTGTATCTGACAGAACAGCTGTACAATATACTCCGGGAGAAGAATATAACCATACTGGAGCACCTGATTGTGTATAAGCTTGACTGCCTGCCCATTTTAGATCAAGCGTTGCATGCACGTGTCAGCGGGTTTCCCGTTACATTGACGCCCGAAGAGATGACATTCCTTCATGAATAATATATCATTTTTCCAAAAACGCCTGTTTTTTTCAATTATCCGCACACAAAAGATTGACTGTGTGCGCTAAATTTGCTATACTTATCATATCTTTTATAAAGAGGTGCTTTGCTATGCAGAACAGTGTAGAAAGAGTTCTTTCTCTCATCAAAGAGAAAGACATCAAAATGGTCGATTTTAAGATGGTAGACATCAACGGTCAGTTCCGTCACGTTACCATTCCCGCCGAAAACTTCTCTGAGGAAACTCTCAAGAGCGGTATCGGCTTTGATGCATCCAACTATGGCTACGCCGTAGTTGAGAAGAGCGATATGGTGTTCATTCCCGATCCCGATACCGCGGTGGTAGATCCCTTCTGCTCTATCCCCACCCTGTCTATGACCGGTAACGCAATGATCATTGACACCCCCGAAAACCGTCCCCTTCCCCAGTACCCCCGCAACATCGTCCGTGCGGCTATTCAGCATATGAAGGACAGCGGCGTAGCGGATACAATGCTGATTCTCCCTGAGTTTGAGTTCTATCTGTTCGACGACGTGACCTGGGGTGTTGACGGAAGCTACGTCGGTGCCTCTGTTGATGCAAAGCAGTCTTACTGGAACAGCACCGTTGAAGGCAAGGGTGTAATCGTTCCCAAGCAGAAGAATTATCACATTGCTAAGCCCTTTGATGTTTCCTACGAGTGCCGTAGCGAGATGTGTATGCTGATGAAGGAAATGGGCATCGAGATCAACTACCATCATCCCGAGGTAGCTGCTTCCGGTCAGTTTGAGATTGAGCCTCAGCTCGGTGAAGTTGTTCACATGGCTGACGCAACTATGATGATCAAGTATATCATCCACAACACCGCACTGAAGTACGGCAAATCCGCTACCTTTATGCCTAAACCCATCTATGGCGAGGCCGGCAGCGGCATGCACGTGCATATGCTCCTTATGAAGGACGGCCAGCCTGTATTCTCCGACGACAACGGATATGCTCACCTGAGCAAGACAGCCCACTACTTCATGGGTGGTCTTCTGAAGCATATCGGATCTCTCTGTGCTCTGACCAATCCCAGCACCAACTCCTTCAAGCGTTTGGTTCCCGGATTCGAGGCTCCTGTAACCGTTGGTTACGCCACCTCCAACCGCAGTGCCGTAATCCGTATCCCCGCTTATGCAAAGAGCCCGGACAAGCGCCGCTTTGAGCTTCGTAACCCTGACGCAACCTGCAACCCCTATTTCTGCTATGCAGCCATCCTTATGGCCGGTCTGGACGGCGTAAAGAACCAGATCGATCCTCATGCAGAAGGCTGGGGCCCCTACGACTTCAATCTCTTCCATCTGCCTGAGGAAGAAAAGGCCAAGCTGAAGGGACTGCCCACCTCCTTGGATGCTGCGCTGGATGCTCTGGAAGCCGATCACGACTATCTGACCGCAGGCGGCGTATTCCCTGAGGAGCTTCTGAAGAACTTCATCAAGAACAAGCGCGCTGAGTGCAGCGAACTTTCCAAGATTCCTCATCCCGCTGAGTTTGACAAGTACTACAACCTGTAATCAACTAAAAATCCCGATGCGAAATGCATCGGGATTTATTTTATATAATATCCTTTATACCGTTTGGAATACACAATTTTCTCTGTTACATTTGCCCTGTTCTTAGCGTTTATATTACATACGTGGACTGC
>JAFNVK010000122.1 GCA_017379815.1 Clostridia bacterium | reverse complement strand
TACTTTATATACACACTCAGTATAACGGATTTTTCAAGGAAAGTCAAGGGATATTTCAAAAAAAGAAGGATATTTTTTCGCATTTGTGAAGGAAAGAAATTACGGAAACCCGAAAGAAAGGGAGGGATTGCATGATCGAAAAGGAAACGAAGGAGCAGAAAACGGGAGACGTTGAGGAGGTGCGCAGCTTTTTGTGCGGTTATCGGATGTGCGCGGACATGCTTCGTCTGCGGCGGTACGAGCGGCGGCGGGGTGGCTACGACGAGGAATTTGCCTGTGCGGATATTCTGGCGGGGAACGAGGCCTATTGGCGTGCGCGAATGTCCGAGGTGAGCGCCCTGATCGGCGGAATGCGCAACGGACGCGAAAAGCTGATCCTTTACTACCATTACATCCGCGGAGAAAGCATCGAGCACGCGGCCGACCTTCTCGGCATCTCGCGCAGAACGGGCTATCGCGTGCATCAGCGCGCGCTTTTGCAGATCTCCTTTTTGTACGCGCATTGGCGAAAGAGAAGCGTCCTGGCCTTTTGTCCGGACGCGCGCATAGACGGAGAGGACGTGGGCAGACTAAGGCATAGCCCTCACGCAGGGGAAGAACAGGAGAAAGGGGTAGAAGGATGAACCAAAAGGCAATCATGATCGCGCTCGGCGGCATTGGCGGCGTGGCCCTGCTCGGCGCGCTGGCGGCGGGCGTGTGGAATTCCCGACAGATGCGCTTTGCGCGCACGATGAAGCGCGTGGAGTGCGTGCTGTACAAGCTGGGAGGCGTTCTGCAGAGCGCCTCGGGCAAGCGCGAAGGCGCATAATTGAAAAAAACCGCTTCGGTCCATGAGGGATCGAAGCGGCTTTTTTGTATGTCGGGAATATTCAGTTGCTTTGCAGGGAGCGGAAATAGACCGAGCCGTCCTCGCGCTTGACGAAGCAGGCGAGGTATTCGCCCGAGATCTCCTCACCGTCCCTGAGGCGGAAGATCATCCGATAGGTGTGCGCCGTTTCCTCAATGCGCTCAACCAGGATCTCGACCGAGGCCTCCCAGGGGTCAAGGGCGGTGGTGTAGATTCTTGCACCCTTGAGGTAGGCGTAAACGCTTCCGCTCTTGTGGCTGCCAAGCTCGTTGCCGAAGTGCAGCTTTACGGCGTTGGCCAGATCCGCGGCGGGGATCAGGGTGGAAAGGCTTGCACCGGGCAGCCTTTCGGCTACCTCGGCAAGGAGGGCGGCGTTGCCCGTATAAAGACCGTAATTGTCGCGTAGCAGATCGTTAAGCAGGGCGTCGCGGTAGTGCTCGAGGAGCTGCGAGGTGTTGCGGAAGGAGGGCAGCTCGATGCTTCCCGCCAGAAGAATGTCCACCTTGTCACAGAGCATGGCGGCGGTGTCGCCGTCGGTCGGGACCTCACGCTCGGTGGGCTCGGCCAGATAGGAGCCGACGTCAAGCCCGAACAGGCCGCGGATCCAGAGGGCGTTTGAGCCTGCCACGCAGGAGACGAGGAAGGCGCCCATCAGAAGGAGCAGAAGCGCCAGCGTTCCGCTGTGCAAGCCGCGGCGGCGGCCGCGCCGATACCGACTTTTGGTCATCTTTCTCCCTCCTTTTTCGCACGAATTCGTCTATGTAGACAATTCTACACCTTATTCTAACAAATGTGCGACAAAATGTCAATGCCTTTTTTACAATATTTTGTGTTTTTTGCAGAAATCCAACACAAGATTTTCAATTTTGTCGCAGATAATCGGGGTTTGTCGCGGACGAAGAAAATATACGACATTATCTGCGTCATTTTCGGGTTCGGTCGGCGTGCTCCTTCTCAAGAAAGCGCAGACGGCGGCTGTGATCCTCAAGGATATAGGAAAGCAGGGAGCGGACCACGCGGTCTCGGCTTTTGCCCATCAGGGTCTCCAGGCGGTCGATCAAGCGCTTTTCCCCCGACAGGGTCTCCTGCAGAAGGGCGGGAAGGGCGGAGGGGAGGGAGGCGTGCTCTCCGCCCACCGTGATCCGCGTGCGGTGCGTGGGATCTCCGCCAAGCGCCAGGATCAGGCGGCCGAGCATCCGGAAATGCTCGGCGTCCTCCACGGAAAAGCCGTCCAGGCGGTCGGCGAGCAGGGGATCCTCCTCCTCGGCGAGCAGGCTCCGATACGTATAGGCGATAGAGGAGGTCAGCAGCTCGTGGTAAAATTCCTCGGCAACGCGCGCCAGAGGAGGGTCCTGCCCGACGCATCCCCTTACGGTGGGGCGGAAGGGGGAGACGGAGGACCTTTTCGGATTCGGGGGCTGAGACGGATTCATAAGCTTCTCCTTTTCTTCATGTATATTCGCTATGCAGAAGGCGGCTGCGGCAGTCGGCTTTCTCTACTTTCATCCTATGCGCTCACTCGCCTCACTTTTCCGTTGCGGCGGCAAAAAAGAGGAGCTTTGACGGGGAAGAGAAAAAGTTTTTTGATTTTTTCGAAAAAATAGGTTGACAAAAGCGCCGTCTTTCGGTATAATAGTAGCGTTGCAGATTTTTGCTGGTGTAGCACAGTCGGTAGTGCAGCTGATTCGTAATCAGCAGGTCGTGTGTTCGAGTCACATCACCAGCTCCAATCCAAAAGCACCCGCCAACGCAGGCGGGTGCTTTTTTGCGCCGTGCCCTGCCGCGGGGCAGATGTGCTCATCGCCTTAGCCGACGGGCAGCCCCCTCCCGCCATTTCGGATCGCGCGCAGTGTGGATTTTCTGTTTTGCACGAAAAAAACGAGAATTTTTGTATAAAATGCAAAAATATCGGAAATAATAGGGCGAAAACCAAAAAGCTTTTGTGCAAAACGGAGAAAAAGACGCGGAAAGACCTTCGCGCTTGACAAATTTGAAGGAAAATGCTATAATAGATTGTAATTTGCTCGGACTATGCCTGTACTATGCCTTACGGGAAAAAGCCGAGAGTCTACGGCAGATCCACGCGGCCGCAAGGTCGGGTGTCTGTATATAAACATTAAATTTCGGAAGAAGGAGGAAACTTGAGGAATGCCAACCTTTAACCAGCTTGTCAGACAGGGTCGCGGTGAGAAGGACTACAAGTCCAAGTCTCCGGTTCTGCAGAAGGGCTTCAACTCTCTGAAGAATCGCACCATCGACCAGTCCGCACCGCAGAAGAGAGGCGTTTGCACGAAGGTATCGACCACCAGCCCGAAGAACCCGAACTCCGCAATGAGAAAGATCGCAAGAGTTCGTCTGACCAACGGCATGGAAGCAACCGTCTATATTCCCGGTATCGGTCACAACCTGCAGGAGCACTCGGTCGTTCTGATCAGAGGAGGTCGTGTAAGAGACCTTCCCGGTGTGCGTTACCACATCATCCGCGGTTCTCTTGACGCTCAGGGCGTTGCCAACCGCAACCAGAGCCGTTCCAAGTACGGCGCAAAGAGACCGAAGAAGAAGTAATCTTCATTTTCGATTTCCGCAGATTGCGTAAAATCTGCACCACACAAGAAAGCATAGCTTGCCCGTCTGTCGTGTTTCCGTAAATTTAATGTTTATGTTCACCCCGACGTGCGCTTACAGAAGTTTGCTTTTGAGTACCAATGATCTCATAATATTAATGAAGGAGGGAAGTACAGTGCCGAGAAGAGGTCGTATTACCAAAAGAGATGTATTGCCGGATCCGTTGTACAATTCCAAGCTGGTAACCAAGCTGATCAACAACGTGATGTACGACGGCAAGAAGGGTGTTGCCCAGACCATCGTTTACGATGCATTTAAGATCGTAGAGGAAAAGCAGGGCCAGAGTGGACTGGACGTGTTCCAGGAAGCACTCGAAAATATCATGCCTGTTCTGGAAGTTAAGGCTCGCCGCGTAGGCGGTTCCACTTACCAGGTGCCGATGGAGGTAAGAGCAGAGCGCCGTCAGACCCTGGGTCTGCGTTGGCTCATTCTGTTCGCAAGAAAGCGTGGCGAAAAGACCATGGCTGAGAGACTTGCGGGCGAGATCATCGACGCGAAGAACAGCGCAGGTGGCGCCTTCAAGAAGAAGGAAGAAACGCATCGTATGGCAGAAGCAAACAAGGCGTTTGCTCACTACAGATATTGATCTGTTGCCTTGTTTAATCTAAGGAGAAAAATCAATGGCAAGAGAATATTCGCTTGAAAATACCAGAAACATTGGTATCATGGCACACATCGACGCCGGAAAGACCACCACGACCGAGCGTATCCTGTTCTACACGGGTAAGACGCACAAGCTTGGTGAGACCCATGACGGCGGCGCTACCATGGACTGGATGGCGCAGGAGCAGGAGAGAGGTATCACCATTACCTCCGCTGCAACCACCTGCTTCTGGAAGGGTAAACGTATCAATATCATTGATACCCCCGGCCACGTTGACTTTACCGTTGAGGTAGAGCGTTCCCTGCGCGTTCTGGACGGTGCCGTTACCGTTATGTGCGCAAAGGGCGGCGTTGAGCCCCAGTCTGAGACCGTTTGGCGTCAGGCTGACAAGTACAAGGTCCCGCGTATGATCTACGTCAACAAGATGGATATCACCGGCGCGGACTTCTATCACGTATTGGATATGATCCATCAGAGACTGCGCGCAAACGCAGTTCCGATCCAGCTCCCCATCGGTAAGGACATGACCTTCCGCGGCATCATTGACCTGATGACCATGGAGGCAGACGTTTACTACGATGAGCTCGGTAAGGATATGCGCGTTGAGGAGATTCCGGCGGACATGCTGGAGCAGGCTCAGCTCTACCGCGAGCAGATGGTCGAGGCAATTGCCTCCACCGACGACGCACTGATGGAGAAATACCTCGAGGGAGAGGAGATCTCCATTGACGAGCTGAAGGCAGCACTTCGCAAGGCAACCATTGCCAACGAGATCGTTCCCGTGGTTTGCGGTACCTCGTACCGTAACAAGGGCGTTCAGAAGCTGCTCGACGCCATCATTGATTTCATGCCCGCTCCCACCGACATTCCTCCGATCTCGGGCATCAACCCCAAGACCGATGAGGAGGAGGTTCGTCATTCCTCGGATTCCGAGCCCTTCTCGGCTCTGGCCTTCAAGATCATGACCGACCCCTTCGTCGGAAAGCTTTGCTACTTCCGCGTTTACTCCGGATCGGTAGCATCCGGCTCTGTGGTTTACAACTCCACCAAGGGCAAGAGCGAGCGTCTGGGCCGTATTCTCCAGATGCACTCCAATGAGAGACATGACATCGATTGCTGCTACGCGGGTGATATCGCGGCTGCTATCGGTATCAAGAATACCACCACGGGAGATACCTTCTGTGATGATAAGCATCCCGTAATCCTCGAGTCGATGGAGTTCCCGGAGCCCGTTATCAGCGTGGCGATCGAGCCCAAGACCCGCGCAGGTCAGGAGAAGATGGGACTTGCTCTTGCGAAGCTCGCAGAGGAGGACCCGACCTTCCGTACCTACACGGACGAGGAGACCGGACAGACCATTATCGCCGGCATGGGCGAGCTTCACCTGGATATCATCGTAGACAGACTTCTGCGTGAGTTCAAGGTGGAGGCAAACATCGGTAAGCCTCAGGTTGCCTACAAGGAGACCATTCGCAAGAAGGTCGACCACGAGTGCAAGTACAAGAAGCAGTCCGGTGGTTCCGGTCAGTACGGTCACGTCAAGATCACCGTCGAGCCCAACGAGGCAGGCAAGGGATATGAGTTCGTCAACGCTGTCACCGGCGGTGCGATCCCGAAGGAGTACATTCCTGCGGTCGATACCGGTGTTCAGGGCGCAATGCAGTGCGGCGTAGTTGCCGGCTACAACGTTGTTGACGTTAAGGTCACCCTTTACGATGGATCTTACCACGAGGTCGACTCCTCGGAGATGGCGTTCAAGATCGCCGGCTCCATGGCCTTCAAGGAGGCGATGAGAAAGGCAGATCCCGTTCTCACCGAGCCGATCACCAAGGTCGTTACCATCGTTCCCGACGACTACATGGGCGACGTCATCGGCGACTTCAACAGCCGCCGCGGACAGATCCTGTCCATGGAAGCAACCGTTCCGGGCGTGCAGGAGATCACCGCTCACGTTCCGCTGTCCAACATGTTCGGTTATGCAACCGATCTGCGTTCCAAGACGCAGGGCCGCGGTCAGTACTCGATGGAGCCCAGCCACTTCGCAGAGGTGCCGAAGTCCATCCAGGAAGCGATCATCAAGGAGCGCGCAAAGAACTGAGCTTCTTCGCTTATCCACAGAACCCCCAATTTAAAAAATTAATTTATAAACTATTTTACGGAGGAAATTCAAAATGGCAAAAGCTACATTTGAACGTACAAAGCCCCATGTAAACATTGGTACCATTGGTCACGTTGACCACGGTAAGACCACTCTGACCGCTGCTATCACCAAGACCCTGTCCCTCAAGAACGGTGCCGTTGAGTTCCTGAGATACGATCAGATCGACAACGCTCCCGAGGAGAAGGCAAGAGGTATCACGATCAACACCAGACACGTTGAGTACGAGACTGACAACCGTCACTACGCTCACGTGGACTGC
>JAFNVK010000121.1 GCA_017379815.1 Clostridia bacterium | reverse complement strand
CAAGCCCGTGACCGACCGCCTGGCAAAAACCGCCTACGTCGGAACCGTATCCAACGTTCCCGAGGGGATGGTGCCCGAGAGCGATACTGCCAATATGGCCATCCTCTCCTTTGATCCCAAGATCTATTCCAAGGGGCGCTCTCCTCTGGAGGCGGTCAGCATGGGCATCGTGATGCAGCCCGATGAAACGGCATATCGTTGCAACGTCGTCACTCTCTCGGACGAGGGCGAGGCATATGAGGATAAGATCATTCTCGACCACAGTGCCGATGAGATCACCACCGCCGAGGCGGACGAGCTGATCAAGGCGCTGCAGGCACACTTTGGCAACGATGAGTGCAGATTCTATACCGGAGTAAGCTACCGCCATTGCATGATCCGCAAGAACGGAAACGATCGCTACCCCTTCATGCGCCCGCATGATATTCTCGGCCGCCGCATCGGTGAGTACCTTCCCCGCGTCGAGGACGGCGGAGAGGAGTTTTACCGCATGATGAAGGAGAGCTTTGAGATCCTGAATCATCACCCTGTCAACGAGGCGCGCCGCGCCCGCGGACTGAAGCCTGCCAACTCCGCTTGGTTCTGGAGCCCCGGAAGAAAGCCTCAGCTTCCCAATTTCAAGGAAAGATGGGGACTTAACGCCGCCGTGATCTCTGCCGTTGACCTGATCAAGGGCATCGGCCTCTGTGCGGGAATGCGCTCGATCGACGTTGAGGGCGCAACCGGAAACGTCCATACCAACTATACGGGCAAGGCGAATGCCGCCATTCAGGCCTTCCGTGAGGGCGCCGACTACGTATACGTGCACGTGGAAGCTCCCGACGAGTGCGGACACCGCGCAGAAACGGAAAACAAGGTCCTCTCGGTAGAGCTGATCGATCAAAAGATCCTTGCTCCCGTTTTGGAGTACCTCGAGGACTGCGGCGAGGATTTTCGCATCATGATCCTGCCCGATCATCCTACCCCGGTTCGTTTGCGCACCCACACGATCGATCCCGTACCCTTCCTCATCTACGATCCCAAGCGTCCCGAGAGCGGCGTTGACTCCTTCTCCGAGGAATCCGCGGCTGCCTGCAACCGCTATCTTGCAGATGGCTATCGCCTGATGGAGCTGCTGACCAAAGCTTAATTTTTGCCGAAAGGATCTTGCTTTATGAACCAAGAGCCTCACATTCCCGAGGCTGAGGAGCTGCCGACGCCCTCGCCTCAAGAGAAACCGAACAAGCCCCCTGCACTTTCGCAGGTTGCTTCCTCACTGTTTGATGCCGTGGAGATGTTTGCCTGGGCGGTCTTTGCGGTGATCCTCATCTTCACCTTTGCCCTGCGGCTTTGCCGTGTGGACGGCTCGTCGATGGAGAACACGCTGCACGACGGAGAAAATCTGCTGATCTCGGATCTCTTTTATACCCCTCGGCAGAACGACGTGGTGGTCTTTCATCTGACCGAGCCCACCTCGCCAAAAAGTCTGCAAAAGACCCTGGTCAAGCGTGTGATCGCCACCGAGGGGCAAACCGTGCGGATCGATTTCAGCACCGGAGAGATCTACGTTGACGGTGTCCTTTACGATGATCCGTACCGTTGTCTGAAAAATGCTTCGGGACGCCCAACGGACGCTTATCTCCACACGGCAGACGCCGACTATCGCTTTACCGACAACCCGCATTTTGACACCGAGGCGAATATCCTTACCGCGACCGTTCCCGAGGGACACGTGTTCGTGATGGGAGACAACCGCAACTGGTCGCGCGACAGTCGCGACTCCGATATCGGCTTTGTGGATACCCGCTGCATTCTCGGCCGAGTGCTTCTGCGCCTTGATCCCTTTACCGTCTTCTCTGCCGACTGAGGACGGCCTGACCTATTTCTATCCCGAAAGGACGTGATCTTATGCCCTCCGAGACCATTCAATGGTTCCCCGGACATATGGCCAAAACGCGCCGTATGATCACCGAAAACCTCAAGCACGTGGATCTGGTGATCGAGATCCTCGATGCGCGTATTCCCTATAGCTCAAGAAACCCCGAGATCGCACGCCTGACCGAGGGAAAGCCCACTCTGCTTCTTCTGAACAAGGCTTCCCTGGCCGATCCCAACCAGAATGCGACCTGGGTCAAGCATTATACCAACGATCATACCGTTTGCCTTCTGACCGACTGCGTCACGGGAGAGGGCATGAATCAGCTCGCTCCCACCATTCGCAAGCTGCTTGCCGAAAAGCTCCGCCGCTACGAGGAAAAGGGCATGATCGGCCGCCGCGTGCGCGCCATGGTCCTCGGCGTTCCCAACGTAGGAAAATCCTCGCTCATCAACCGTATCTGCGGCAACAAGAAGACCAAGGTAGAAAACCGCCCCGGCGTTACGCTGGACAAGCAGTGGGTCTCCACCTCGGTCGGTGTGGATCTTCTCGACATGCCGGGCATCCTTTGGCCCAAGTTTGAGGAAAGACGGGTTGGCGAGAATCTTGCCCTGACCGGGGCGATCCGCGACGGCATTCTCGATTTGGAGAGCCTTGCGGTGATCCTGTGCAAGAGATTGCGCCGTTTGTATCCCGAGATGCTTTCCACTCGCTATAAGCTTGGCGATATGGAGGCCTTGCGCGAGCTGTCGGACTACGATCTCTTCCTTGCCATCGGCAAAAAGAGAGGCTTTCTCATCAGTGGCGGCGAGATCAATACCGAGCGCACCGCCATCACCCTGATGGACGAGTTCCGTTCCTCCAAGATCGGACGCATCACCCTTGAGCGCTACTCCAAGGAGGAGCTCCCCGATGCTTGAATTCACGATTGAAAACGAGCTTTACGCAGAGGGCTTTACTGCCGTTTGCGGCGTAGATGAGGCCGGACGCGGACCGCTCTGTGGACCCGTGGTTGCCGCTGCCTGCATTCTTCCGAGAGGATACATTCCCGAGGGCATCAACGATTCCAAAAAGCTGACCGAAAAGAAGCGTGAAAAGCTTTTTGATCTCATTTGCGAAAACGCCGTCGCCTTTTGCATTGCCGAGGCAAGTGTCGAGGAGATCGATCGACTGAATATACTGGAAGCAGATCTGCTTGCCATGCGCCGCGCCATTGAGGGGCTTTCCGTTCCTGCGGACTACGCACTGATCGACGGAAACATCGCCCGCGATTTTCCCATCCCTGCCAAGGCCGTCATTCACGGCGACGCCATTAGCCCAAGCATTGCGGCGGCCTCCATTCTGGCCAAGGTCACGCGAGACCGCATGTGCCTGGAGCTTGACCGCGAATACCCGCAGTACGGGATCGCCAAGCACAAGGGCTACGGCACCAAGGCGCACATGGACGCGCTTCGACAGCACGGCCCGTCCCCCATCCATCGGAAGCAGTTTATCCGCTTCCTGGAGAAGGAATAATGCTGTTCCGCACCACAAAGGAGATCGGCGATTGGGGCGAGCGCTATGCGGCGCGCTATCTGCGCAGGCATGGCTATCGCATTCTGGATCGGAATTACCGCCACGGCAAATACGAGATCGACGTGATCGCCAAGGGCTTGCGGGATATCCTTTTCGTTGAGGTCAAAACCAGAACCTATAACCCCGAGGAGCTTGCAACCGCTCCGCCTCCGGGAGCTGCCGTGGACGAACGAAAGCAACGCTTTACCCGTGCGGCGGCGCAGAATTATCTTTACGAGCATCCGAGCGGCAAACGTCCGCGCATGGATGTGATCGAGGTCTATCTCGAAAAGGCGCCCGAGGGACAAAAGCCGCGCGTGCTCGCTCTGCATCACATTAAGGCGGCCTACTGACCGCTGCGGAGGACTTGCTTGATGAACTATTCCCTTTTTGACCTGCACTGTGATACGGCCTATCGCATGCTGACCGAGCACCAACCCTTTGCCGCGAATGATTTTGCCGTTTCGGCCGAGAAGGCCAAGGATATTGAGACCTACGTTCAGGTCATGGCGCTTTGGATCGACCATCGCGCAAGCGACGCCGAGGGCTGGAGCCTCTTTTGGCGGATGCTGGAAAACCTGCGGCGCGATCCCTCGCTCTCGGACGGCACGGCCGCTATTGCAGAGGACTTACCCTCCGCGAACGCAAAAATCACCATGCTCTTGGCTCTTGAGGATGCCCGCATTCTGGAAAACGACCTTTCCCGCGTGGATCTGCTTGCCAAGGCAGGCATTCGTATCCTCACGCCCATGTGGCGCGGGGAGACCTGCATGGGCGGCGCCCACGATACCCAAAGCGGACTGACCGATTTTGGACGCCTTGCCATGCGCCGCGCCATGACGCTTGGCATGATCCCGGATATTTCCCACGCATCAAGAAGGTCTGCCGAGGATATCTTTTCGCTTGCCGCAGAGAGTGGCAGTCCCGTGATCGCATCGCATTCCAATGCTTACTCGATTTGCCCGGTCACCAGAAACCTGCTTGACCGCGAGGTGGCCATGATCCTTTCCTCCGGCGGCGTGATCGGCCTCAACTTTTACGTCGGCTTTCTCAAGGAGAACGGTAAGGCAACCGCTGCCGATCTTTTCCCTCACATCGAGCATTTTCTCTCTCTCGGTGCCGAGCGTGCGCTCTGTCTTGGCGGAGATATGGATGGCTGTGATCTCCCATGCGACCTGCAAGGGATAGATGCACTTCCCAACCTTGCCGAAAGCATGCTTTCGCATAACTACCCCGAGACGCTGGTACGGGCGATTCTCTTCGACAACGCCTACACCTTTGCCAAACGTCATCTTTTCCAAAAAGCCTGATCCGCAGGATACAAAACAGATAAAAACCTTTTATTCCGTTAAAACCCCATTGAAAGAAGGATAAAACCATGTTATTCAAAAGCACAAGAAGCACCGAAAAGGCCTCTGCCTCTGCCGCAGAGGTGATCAAGCAGGGCTTGGCAACCGACGGCGGACTCTTCGTTCCCGAAACGATTCCCACGCTCACCGAAGAAGAGATCCTCGCACTCTGCAAGGAGTCCTATCCCGTTCGCGCCGCAAGGATCCTCTCCAAGTTCCTCTCGGATTACACCTACGAGGAGCTGCTCGCCGATTGCGAAAAGGCCTACGACGAGACCTCGTTCGTCGGCGGAGCCGCACCGCTCGTTCCCATCCACGGTCCCTTCTCTGCTCTTGAGCTTTGGCACGGACCGACCGCGGCGTTCAAGGATATGGCTCTGCAGATCATGCCGAGACTTCTCTCCCGTGCACTGACTAAGACCGGTGAGAAGCGCACCGCGCTCATCCTCGTTGCCACCTCCGGAGACACCGGAAAGGCGGCGCTTGAGGGCTATAAGGATATTGACGGCATCAAGATCATGGTCTTCTACCCCGTAGACGGTGTCAGCAAGGTGCAAAAGCTTCAGATGGCTACACAGACCGGCTCCAACGTAAACGTTACCTCCATCCGCGGCAACTTTGACGATGCGCAGAGCGGCGTGAAGGTCATCTTCGGTGACGCCGAGATGGAAGCGCTCCTTGACGATAAGGGCTACTTCTTCTCCAGCGCGAACTCCATCAACTGGGGACGTCTTGCTCCGCAGATCGTTTATTACATTTCCGCCTACTGCGACCTGCTTGAAAAGGGCACGTGCAGACTTGGTGAGACCTTTAACGTCTGCGTTCCCACCGGAAACTTCGGCAACATCTTTGCGGCGTATCTGGCAAAGCAGATGGGACTTCCCATCGGACGCCTGATCTGCGCCTCCAACGCCAACAACATTCTGACCGATTTCCTGCGCACCGGCACTTACGACCGCAACCGCGATTTCTACCTCACCATGTCTCCCTCGATGGATATTCTCATTTCGAGCAATCTGGAGCGTCTGCTCTATTTTACCGTAGGAAGCGAGAAGACCGCTGCCTATATGGAGTCGCTTAAGGAAACGGGCGCCTACACCATCGACGCGGATGCGCTGGCCGCTATTCAGAAGAACTTCCGTGGCTATTTTGCGGATGAAAAGGCTACCGCCGAGACCATTCGCCGCACCTACCGCGATCATGGCTACCTTGCCGATACGCATACCGCT
>JAFNVK010000120.1 GCA_017379815.1 Clostridia bacterium | reverse complement strand
GAAGATCGAGGGGAGCGTCACTCTGCTTCGCACCGAGACGCAGACCCTGCGCGAGCTTGCGCTTGCCGACTGGTATGCCGAGAGCGGCGTGAGCGAGGTGGATTGGTACAACGCCGTGATCGCGTCCCTTGACGGAAATACGGACGTGGGCGGCCTGATCTCGCGCACGGAGTATTATGCGCCGGGCAACGATATCAGCAGCCGCCTGATGCGCTGGTACGAGTACGAGATCACCTTTGCGCCGGGACAGAGACGGATCAACACCGTCACCGCGCCCATCTATCCCGCGGTGGACATGGACTGGGAGCCCGACGTGTACGAATACACCTACCTGCTTTCCCCTGCCGCCACCTGGGTGGATTTCGGCCGCATTGAGATCTTCATCAACACGCCGTATTACATCGTCAACGACGAGCATAACGCCTTTGAAAAGACCGAGCATGGATACCAAAGGATGCTCCCGGGACTTCCCGAAGGGGAGCTGACCTTCTCGCTTTCTACTGAGGAAGACCCAACGCGCAAAAGCAACGACGGCTGGATGGCGCTGCTTTGGATCTTTCTTGCGGGGTGCGCCATCGTCATCACCTACGGTACGGTGATCCTGCTTGCGCTCTTTTTGTGGAACGTGTTCCGCTTTTCCGTAGCCGCGCTGATCATTTTCCTCATGCGCAGACGGGAGAAGAAAAAAGCGGAAGAAGAATAATGACGCAGAAAAAAGCCGCTCGTACGAATGCTCGGGGCGGAAGCGTCCGTACGAACGGCTTGCGTTTGTTGATCAAGGTCCGCTTCGCGTGAAATGACACGCGAAGCGGACCTTTGCTTTGGGGAAGGGGAGAGGCTTATTCGGCAGCCTCTGCCTTGTCCTTGAGGATCGTGTTGATGGTGCTGACCAGCTTCTTGGCCATACGGAGCGAGCCCTCCTCGTCGGGGTGCCAGCCGTCACCGCCGCGCGACGTGGGAACGTAGACCTGCGCGGTCTTGCAAACGAAGATATTGGCATCCTCGCCGCCAAGCTCGTTGATCACGTCCTGCGTGGGACCCCAGAAGTTCTGGTCGTGGTAGCCGTCCAGCCAGATGATCGGCACGTCCTCGCCGTATACCTCGCGCAGCTTGAGAATGAATGCGCGAGCCTTCTGCTTATAAACGTCCATATCCGCGCCGCGCTCCGCGTCGTTGACACCAAGCTCGATGACCACAACGTCGGGAATGCGGGTGAATTTGTAGGTCGGCACGCCACTGTGATCGGGGTGTCCGCAGACGTCGTGAAGCACGTCAATGTTGTATTGGGGAATGCCGCTCTTGACCACGCCAAGTCCGCCCACGCCAATGATGCTGCAGTCGGCGTTCAGCCTTTCAGCGGTGAGCCAGCCAAAGGCGCTGGTTCCATCCGAGGTCTCGGGAGAGGTTCCCTTGCCCGGCTGGAGGAGGACGTTGGAGCCGTTGAGGATACTGTCACCGTAGAACTCAATGAAGAGCTCCTTCTCCTCGGGGATCGCGAGGAATTCGCCCACGACGGAAGCCTCGATCAGATCCACCGTATTCATGGCAAACTGCCCCTGCTTGACCAGCATGATCTCATGCTCGCCCCTTTGCAGGCCGGTGGCGATGGTCAGGGTGGAGGTTCCTGCCTTGGCGCTGTAACGCGTGGGCTGTCGAACGCCGTCCACGTAGACGGTAAAGTAGCCGGTCGATCCGTTGTTCGTCAGCTTGACCGTAACGTTGCCCTCGCAGAAGGTGTTGAAGCGGATGCCCGAGCAGGTCAGATCGCAGGAGAGCACGCCGTTGCTTCCCTCGTAGGTGCGTCCGACGGAGCGGAAGATGTCCTTCATGTGCGCCGCGATCGGCACAGTCTTGGGGCTCAGCGGGCGGTAGAAATTGGGATCATGGTTCAGCACGCCGCTCAGGTAATTTTCAAAGACGGTCTGCTGCGCCTTGCTGTAGAAGGAGTATGCCGCGCCTTCTTTTTTCACGTATACATCACCTTCCTTAGCGTAGTAGGAGGATACGGGGTTGGGGAAATCCTTCTTCTTGGTGGGAGAGACCTCGGCGAGCTGCTCATAGGCCATTTCCTTGGCCGACTGCACGGGAGCTTCGCCCGTGGCATAGATGCGGTGCTTTTCGATGCCGTCCACGACGTATTCAACGTAGGCGGTTGCCGTGAAGGGAACGTCGTAATGCTCGGTCTTGAGGTTGACGAGTGCGGTGGTAAAGGTCACGTCACCCGTCTTTTCGTTGGTCTTCAGGCCGTGACGGGCGGTCTTATCCGCAAAGGTCTTTCCCGCCGCGGTGAGCGCCTCGGCGGTAAAGTCGATGCCGACAAGGTCCTCGGCCTTGCAGATCAGCATGCCGAAGGAATACTCGGTGATCTTGCCTGCGGTCTTGCTTGCGTTGAGCTCGGCGATAAGCTCTGCCGAGGCTGTTGCGGTGAAGCGGATGCCGTTGGAATCCTTGCGCAGACGAACGGAGGTCTCGGTAGAGATCTCGGGGGCGAGGGTGATGCCCACGTCGCCCGACGCCGCGCTTACGCTGAACGTGCCGGCAAAAGCACCGAGGAGCATGACCAGCGCGAGGATAAAGGTCAATTTTTTCATGGCGGTTCTCCTTATAACAATATGGTAGGCAAAGAGCGATACCTTAGCCAAAGTATAGCACAGAGGCCCCCCTGATGTCAAGGCGGCCGTGCTTTTTTTGGAGAGGTGACCAATTTCGAAATGCGTTTCTTGTGAAGATTGACCGCGGGGGCTTTCCGACGAAAAAACAAGAAGCCCCATCTCGATTGAGATGGGGCTTCTGGAGCTGGTAATCAGAGTCGAACTGATGACCTCGTCATTACCAATGACGTGCTCTACCAACTGAGCCATACCAGCATGTCCGTTCGACCTGATTATTATATCAAACTTTGTGCGCTTTGTCAATAGGTTTTGTAAAATATTTTCGAAAATTTTGTTGCCCCTGCCGTACAGGGGCTTTCTTTCTTCATAAAATTGCCGCACGCGGGAAAGACTAAAGGAAAATCGGCACGCGTTGCCGAGCGGAAGGAGGAGTCGATTTTATGGCGAGAGAATGGATCCCGCTGGACGCGGAGGTTTTGTCCTCGGCAAGCGTGGTCGGCAAGAAGGAGCGCGACGGTCCCTTTGGCGATCTCTTTGATCTGTGCGATCCCGACGGGCGCTTTGGCGCGGACACCTGGGAGAGCGCCGAGAGCGAGATGCAGCGCATGGCCTTTCAGACGGCGCTGGCCAAGGGCGGGGTGCGCGATGCGGATCTGGGCGCGCTCTTTGCGGGGGATCTGCTCAACCAGTGCGTCGGCTCGGCCTACGGGCTTCTCGACTTTGACGTTCCCTATTTTGGCCTTTACGGTGCCTGCTCCACCTGCGCAGAGAGCCTGCTTCTGGCCTCCTGCATGGTCACGCACGGCGTCTTCTCGCTTTGCGGAGCGGTCACGTCCTCGCACTTTTGCTCGGCGGAGCGCCAGTACCGCACCCCCTTGGAATATGGCTCTCAGCGCGCGCCAACGGCACAATGGACGGTCACGGGGGCGGGCGCGTTTTTGGTCGGCAAACGCCAAAAAAGGACGAAAAACGACGGACGTGGTGCATTTGTGCGGATCACGGGCGGCCTTCCGGGACGGGTGATCGAAAAGGGCGTATCGGACGTGGGCAACATGGGTGCGGCCATGGCCCCTGCCGCCGCCGACACGCTCGTGCGCTTCTTTCAGGCCACGGGAAGAAGCCCTGAGGGATATGACCTCATCGTCACGGGCGATCTTGGCTTTGAGGGAGGAACGCTGCTTTGCGATCTGATGCGTGCGCAGGGGTATTCGCTTGCCGAGCGTTATGCGGATTGCGGACGCATGATCTATCACCGCCGCGCGCAGGACGTGCACGGCGGAGGCTCGGGCTGCGGCTGCTCGGCGGTTTTGCTCTCGGCACATCTTTTGCCAAGCCTTCAGCGCGGGGAGCTTTCGCGCATCCTCTTCCTCGCCACGGGGGCGATGATGAGCCCCGACAGCATCAAGCAGGGCGGGGACATTCCTGCGGTAGCGCACCTGCTCGAGCTGCAAGGCCCGAACGCCGGGGAGACGCTTGAAGAGAAAGGAGAAGCTGCGCATGAGTGACGTCTATTCCTATCTGCTCGCCTTTCTCGTAGGGGGCGCGCTCTGCCTGCCTGCACAGATCCTGATCGATCGCACGAGCCTGACGCCGGCGCGCATTCTCGTGATCTACGTGGTGTCGGGCGTGTTCCTTGGTGCGGTCGGCCTCTATCAGCCTCTGATCGAGCTTGCAGGGGCTGGCGCGACCACGCCGCTGACGGGATTTGGCTTTCTGATCGCGAAGGGCGTGCGCGAGGCCGTTGGCGAAAAAGGCCTTCTCGGTGCGCTCACGGGAGGGCTTGGCGCCTCTGCCGGGGGAATCGCGGCGGCGCTGGTTTTTGGGTATCTGGCCTGCCTGCTCTTTCGGGGAAGACCCAAGTCGTAGACGGATTTTTGCGCAACGGGGCTCGTTTTTTTGCGCTCGGGATTTGACAAAGCCTCTCTTTTGTGATACAATAGGAGCATCAAGAAAGAGAGGGGGTGTTGCACGTGAACGAGCCGATCCTGCGTCCTGAGGCAGTGCGGGCACTTTTGGCGTGGTATGCGCAAAGCAAGCGCGACCTGCCCTGGCGGCGCACACGCGACCCCTACGCCATCTGGATCTCGGAGATCATGCTGCAGCAAACGCGCGTGGAGGCGGTCAAGCCCTATTACGAGCGATTTTTGTCGGTATGTCCGAGCGTTCAGGCGCTTGCCGAGCTTCCCGAGGAGCAGCTGCTCAAGCTCTGGGAGGGGCTTGGCTATTACAGCCGCGCCCGCAATCTGCAAAAGGCCGCGCGCACGGTTCTTGCGGAGCATAACGGCGAGATGCCTGCCGATTACGAGGGACTTCTTTCTCTTCCCGGAATCGGGGAATACACCGCCGGTGCGATCGCCTCCATCGCCTTTGGCATACGCGTGCCCGCCGTGGACGGAAACGTTCTGCGCGTGCTGTCACGCGTTCTTGGCTCGCGAGAGGACGTGATGCGTCCTGAGGTCAAGGCGAATTGGCGGGAGGCGCTCCTTCGGGTGGTTCCCAAGGAGGCGGGTGACTTTACGCAGTCGCTCATCGAGCTTGGTGCCACCGTTTGTCTGCCCAAGGGCGCGCCGAGGTGCGAGGACTGCCCTCTGCGCGGCGACTGTCGGGGGGCGGCGCTCGGTATTGCGGAGGAGCTTCCCGTAAGGGGGGCAAAGAAGCCGAGGCGGATCGAGGAGAGGACCGTGCTTCTGCTTCGCGACGGCGACCGCACCGTTCTGCGCAGGCGTCCTCCAAAAGGGCTTCTGGCAGGACTGTTCGAGCTTCCGCACGTATTGGGGCATCTTGGCGAGGAGCAGATCCCTGCGCTTGTCCGCACGCTTGGGCTTGAGCCCTTGCGCGTGGAGCGGCTGGAGGATGCCAAGCACGTCTTTTCGCACGTGGAGTGGCACATGATCGCATACGCGGTGCGCATTTCGCCCGAATTTGACGGTTGGCCGAGCGAGTCCGAGCTATTGATCGTGCCGAACGGCGATCTGCACAAGCAGTACGCCATCCCCTCGGCCTTTGCGGCGTACAAGAAGCTGTTATGAAGGCCGAGTGGGAGAGCTTTTTTGTGGGGACGCGGGTTTAGGACGCGGTTTTTTGTGGGGGACTTTTTGGAAAAAGCCCCCCACGCCCCCCAAAAACTCCCCAAAAAAGGATATATGTACCCTCGGAAGGAAGTGCGAACAACGCGCTTCCTTTTTCTATTCCTCGAAGGGGAG
>JAFNVK010000119.1 GCA_017379815.1 Clostridia bacterium | reverse complement strand
GATGGGTATCTCCTTATGTTTTGGTGGGCCATCAAGGGCTCGAACCTTGGACCGACCGGTTATGAGCCGGTGGCTCTGACCAACTGAGCTAATGGCCCGCAGGATTTGCGGCTTTTTTATTATAGCGAATAAATGTGCGATTGTCAAGTCTTTTTTGTCCCTTTTCCCAAAAGGCAGAGAAAACGCGAGGGAAATCCGTGGATCTCACCTCGCGCTTTTTTGGGAAAATTAGTCAGCCAGAACAGAAATTCTGTTGCCGGTGATCTCGGTGACGAGATCGAGAACCCAGAAGATAAAGCTGATGGGAGGAATGATGGCCAGAACGCCGACGATCAGGGTAGTGGTGTTCTTGGTCTCGGTGTAGCGGAGGATTCTGTAAATGCCGCCAACGATTGCGCCCAGGATGAGCTGCAGAAGGATCTTTACGATCTTGGGCAGATCCTCATAGGTCTTGGTAAGGCTATTGTTTGCCATGGGACTGTTCTCCAATCTGATGTATTTGCGAGGAAAATCCTCATATACAGTATAGCATACCGCTTTCGGAAAATCAAGGTTTCTTCAAAAAAAAGCAAAAAAAATTTCACGGCTTGCACAGAGTGACAAGTTTCTCTCCTTGTCCTGTGCTAAAATGGAAGCAAAAAAGGAAGGGAAGAGGAAGGAATGATCCATAACGGAGGTCAGGTGACCTATGAAAATAAGGGAGATACGCTCTTGATCCGCGTGCGCGGTGAGATCGATCACCACAGCGCGGCCACGGTGCGCAAAAGCATCGATGACCGCATCGTTGCAGAGCGGCCGGAGCGCGTGCTTCTCGAGCTTTCGGCAGTCGATTTTATGGATAGCTCCGGATTGGGGCTCATCATGGGGCGCTTTGCGCTGGTCAAGCAGTATTGCGGAACGCTTGCCGTGCTTGATCCAAGCCCTGCGGTCATCAAGATCATGAAGCTTGCGGGCATGGAGCGCATGGTCTCGGTCCTGCGGACGAAAAGCAAAATTGAAGGATAAAACGGAAAGGACAGAACAATGAAAAACAGAGTGGATTTTACAGCGGCGGTCGAAAATGAGATGGAGTGGCGCTTGCCCTCGCTCTCGGTCAACGAGGGGATCGCGCGTGCGGGCGTGGCTCTCTTTTGCGCCCAGCTTAACCCGACGGCGCTCGAGCTTGCCGACATCAAATGCGCCGTCTCCGAGGCGGTCACCAACTGCATCGTGCACGCCTATCGGGATACGGTAGGCGAGATCCGCATCACGGTCAAGCTCTGCGAGGGGCGTTTGATCTCCATCGAGATCCGCGACCGCGGCTGCGGAATTGCCGACGTCAAGCAGGCGCGCGAGCCTCTTTTTACCACCGATGCAGAGGGGGAGAGAAGCGGCATGGGCTTTACCGTTATGGAAAGCTTTTGCGACGAGCTCCGCGTCAGCAGCCGTCCGGGAAAGGGAACTGCGGTCACCCTGCTCAAGCGTCTACATAAGTAAGCCGCATGGCTTACCGAGCTTTTGACGAGGTGAACAGCATGGAGCAAACGTCCATTCACGAGCGAAACGCCGAGCTTCTCCGCCGCGTTCGCGAGGGGGATCGGGAGGCCGAGGCCTCTCTGCTTGAGGAAAATATGGGGCTTGTGCGCAAGGTGGCTCGGCGCTTTCCCGATCGGGGCGTTGAGTTTGAGGATCTGGTGCAGATCGGGAGCATCGGCATGCTCAAGGCGATCCGCTCCTTTTCCCTGGAGCGCGGCACGGCCTTTTCGACCTACGCCGTGCCCCTGATCGTCGGCGAGATCCGTCGGCATCTGCGCGACGAGGGCATGATCCGCGTCAGCAGGATCTACAAAAGCCGAGGCGTGGCGCTTCTGCGGGAGCAGACGCGTATTCGCGCAGAGGAGGGGCGCGAGGCAGGCATTGCCGAGCTGGCCGTGCTCTGCGGCCTCTCCGTGGAGGATGCGGCGGTCGCTCTTGATGCGATCGCCCCCGTTACCTCTCTTTCGGATTTCGTTTTCGGTGAGGATACCGTCACCTACGAGGGAGTCCTTGCGGACGAGGAGAGCGAGCATGAGAGCGAGCGCATCTGTGACCGCGTGGCTCTTGCGCAGTCCATCGGGCGAATGCCCGCTCTCTGGCGCAGGATCGTGCTTTTGCGCTATTACCGCAACCACACCCAGCAGCAAACGGCCAATGCGCTTGGTCTGACGCAGGTCAAGGTCTCGCGCGAGGAAAAGAAGATCCTGGCCTTTTTGCGCGAGGATCTTTCGTAAATGACGTCAACGCTCCTGCCGCACTCTTGACATTCCTTTGCCTCTTTGGTATAATGAAGGAGAAGAAATAGGAAGGAGGCATACGGATGAAGAAAACGCTGCGGGAATGCATTTCCGCATTTGGAGCGAAGGGCCGAGACGCGGCAAAGCGGATATTGAACGCACTTTCCTCGCCCCGCTTTGCCGGAGCTTTTTTGACGGCGGTCTCCTTTTTGCTGGCCACCCTTATCCTGTTTGGGGCGAGTGCCCTTGCCATCAGCGAGGCCCTCTGCAAGAAGGCTTCGCCGCGCATCCGCTCTCTTGAGGAGCTCGTTGCCTTGGACGAGCGATTTGATCTGATCCTTGTTCTTGGCTGCCGGGTAAACCCCGACGGAAGACCGAGTGATATGCTCTATGATCGCGTATACACGGCCGCGTCGCTCTATTCTGCGGGGATCTCCGACACGCTTTTGATGAGCGGGGACAGTCAAGATCGGTATTACGACGAGGTCGGTACCATGCGCGAGCTTGCCCTTGCAATGGGGGTAGATGCGGATGCGATCCTTGTCGATCCGTACGGGCTTTCCACCTACGAGAGCGTGGTGCACCTGCTTCCCGATGCTCGAGGGAAGCGCGTGCTGATCGTCACAC
The DNA here is from genome assembly GCA_017379815.1 of Clostridia bacterium. Classification (GTDB taxonomy): domain Bacteria; phylum Bacillota; class Clostridia; order Oscillospirales; family CAG-272; genus UMGS1865. Next base: position 1,649 of record JAFNVK010000119.1, on the reverse strand, counting down.
AGGAGTATCATCTTTATCGCGCACTCTATATTGCTGAGAAATCAGGGCTTGAAGCCTACGGCGTTTCTGCGGATACGCGGAGCTATTCCGGGCAGTGGAAGCGCGATCTGCGCGAGATCCTTGCACGCTGCAAGGACGTTCTGTTTTGCGCGGCAGACGATAACTAAACCGATAAAATGCAGATCCCGACTTGACAAAGGTCGGGATCTGTGCTATAATAGGCGACGAAAGAGAATACACGCAGAGCATCGGGACACCGTCCCGTTGTCGGGCAGGCCGAAAAAGGGCACTGCTCGGGGATAAGGAAATCGCGGTGAGAATCCGCAGCAACAGCCATTACCGTATCAGGGCCTTGACCCTCCAGTCGGAATGCTTATCGCTCTGTGCACCGAAAAAACGGTCCCTTGGGCAAAATGGGGGGATGGGTGAGCGCGGATACGGAAGCGTATCCTTTTTCGCTTTGCCATCAGGCGCCCTCCGGGAAGGGCGCTTTTTCTGTACTCCTTTCTGCAAATATAACGCAAAGAAAGGAAAAAGACTATGCACACAAACCAAAAGCTTACCCGAATCCTCGCACTTCTCCTGGGGCTTCTGCTCCTGCTCTCCCTTGCCGCCTGCACACCGGAGGAGCAGCCTCCCGTAACCCCTCCCAACGGGGAAGACGTCACCCTTGATCCCATCTGGGACACGGCTACCTATAAGCACGATTCCATTCTGGGAAACGGTGGAAAGGCCGTTCTCGTGGACGTCGAGGCCAAGGGACACACCATTTCGATCATGCTCCAGACCAACGAGGAGACGCTGGGACAGGCGCTCTACGAGCTGAAGCTCATCAACGACCCGAGCTTCTTTGATACCCTCAACGGCATGAAGGCGGACTGGAATGCGGATCAGGCCTACTGGGCCTTCTATCAGGGAGATAGGCTCATGAGCGTTGGCGTGAACGAGACGGTCATCGAGGGCGGTGAGCATTACCGCCTGGTCTACACGCAGTAATGGCCGAGGAAAAACGAAGACCCAGCCACTTTCGCCGTCTGCTCGAGCTTGTGCTCTTTGCCATGCTCGGAAGTCTGCTGTTCTGCTCCAAGGTCATCATGGAGGCTCTGCCGAACATTCACCTGCTCGGGATGCTGACCATGACACTCACGCTGGTCTTTCGCGTAAAGGCACTGATCCCGATCTACCTTTACGTTCTGCTCAATGGGCTTTACGCAGGCTTCAACGTCTGGTGGGTGCCGTACCTCTATATCTGGACAATCCTGTGGGGCGTGACGATGCTTTTGCCGCGGCATATGCCGCGCAAGGTGGCGGCCGTGGTCTATCCGCTCGTTTGCGGACTGCACGGCCTTGCCTTCGGCATTCTTTACGCTCCCGCGCAGGCGCTCTTTTTCCGCCTGGATTTTGCGGGAACGCTTGCCTGGATCGCCGCAGGCTTTCCCTTTGATCTTTTGCACGCCGTGGGCAATCTTGCGGCAGGATGCCTGATCCTGCCTCTCTCCGCGCTTCTTTTGCGCTTGCTCAAGCGTTTTCCGTCCTGAATACGGTCCCGAAAAAGCAGAAAGAGAGAGTTTTACGGAATTTTGCTTCCGCATTACTCTCTCTTCTGCTTTTTTATATCAGCCGCTTTTGCGTTCGCCCTCGCGCTCGAG
>JAFNVK010000118.1 GCA_017379815.1 Clostridia bacterium | reverse complement strand
TATCCATATCATAATATTGGTAAGCACCAAGCCGTCCGCCCAAAATTACATTTTCTTCTTTACTGGCAAGTTCTTGATATTTTTTATACAATTCATTATTTCTCCGACAGCGTCGATCTCGTCGATAAAGACGATGGATGCGGGGGACTTGCGCGCCGTTTCGAACAGGTCACGCACGCGGGACGCACCAACGCCCACGTACATCTCCACGAAATCCGAGCCCGAAATGGAATAGAAGGGCACGCCTGCCTCGCCTGCCACGGCCTTGGCCAGAAGGGTCTTACCCGTGCCGGGAGGGCCCATCAGCAAAACGCCGTGCGGGATCTTTGCGCCGAGCCTGGTGAACTTTGCGGGATCCTTGAGGAACTCCACGATCTCGACCAGCTCCTCCTTTTCCTCATCCGCTCCTGCAACGTCGCGGAAGAGGACCTTATTCTTTTCATCGGCGGCAGGGGTATGCACGCGTGCCTTGCCAAAGGAGTTCATTCGGTTGCCGCCCTTGCCGTTGAACTGGCGCATAGCGATAAAGTAGACCACGACCACACCGCCGAGGATCAGAATCCAAGGAAGAAGCTGGATCCAGATCGAATACTCGACCGCAGGCTCGTAATAAATGCTGGTCAGAACGCTTCCGTCACGGGAGCGCGCCTCCTCGACCTTGTCGAGAATGACGTTGACGTCAAAGGCCGTCAGCTTGTAGGAGATCTCCTGCGTCGTCCCGTCATCAAGCAGGACCTTCAGGGTCATCACGTTCTTGTTGCTGACCGCCACCTCCGTGACGCGGTTGTCATCCAGATAAGCCATGATATCGCTGTGCACGATCTTGCGCCGATCGCCGCCCAGCGAAAGCGAGGTCAGCACGACCACGATCAGGGCCAGGATCACGCCGTAAAACAGCAATTCACGGACAAAACTTCTTTTCTTCATTGATTTCCTCCGAATTCGTTGGTATTCTTCGCCTTATTTCCGGTATACTGCCGGCTTGAGAATGCCGACGTAAGGAAGGTTTCTGTATTTCTCATCATAGTCCAGACCGTACCCCACGACAAAGGCGTCGGGGATATTCAGACCGACGTAGTCCGCATCCAGCTTGACCTGTCTGCGCTCGGGCTTATCCAAAAGCGTGCAGAAGCGAACGCTGTGTGCGCCGCGATCGGCCAGCAGGTTGGAAAGCTTTTCGAGCGTGCGGCCGCTGTCGATGATGTCCTCGATCACGATGACGTCTGCATCGTGCACGTCTCTCTTGAGGTCAAGATGTACCTGAATGAAGCCCGACGTGGTGGTGCTTGCCCCGTAGGAGGACACCTTCATGAACTCCATCTCACAGGGAAGCGGAATACGGCGGATCAGATCCGTTGCAAAATACACCGAGCCCTTGAGAATGATCACGAAAACGAGATCCTTGTCGGAATCGCGATAGTCCTCGGTGATGCGGGCCGCCAGGCGGTCACAGATCCCGGCCAGCGTGGCCTCGTCGGCCAATATCGTTTCAATGTCCTTGTGCATATTCTGCATAGCGTATTCCTTTCTGCATTGACGTCATGTGTTTTCTTCGGTGTCCCCGGGCAGAAGAAGCTCCACAAGATACCCCTCTCCCTCGGTCTTGGCGCCGTCTCTCAGGCCTGCGAAGGGGGCCCAGAGAATGCCCTCCTCGTCGCAAAGCAGAGGCAGGCGGTCGCGCAGCTGAGGAGGAACGCCCTCCTCGTTCCAGAGCTTGCGCAGTCTGCGGTGCATACCGCCCATTTGGATGCGGTCCCCCTCTCTGCGCGATCTCCAGTGCAAATTCTTTACCATTATAGCAAAGAAACAATTTCGATTTATACGTGTTGCTGTAGACAAATTGTTAATTTTTGTGTACTTTTCGGTTCGCGTGACGCGAACGCGGATGCCGCTCTCGGGAAAAACCGTTCCCCCCTCGGCAAAGGGATAGCAAAACGCCTCTGCCTTGCGCGTCGGCGCGGAGCAAAAGCAGAGCCGATCGCCCTCGATCAGCACCCGTCCGCCGGGAACAGCGTATTCTCCGCTTGCGCTCGGCTGCTCAAGCGCACGCGAAAGCGCCTCCAGATGCACCGTTTCGACCATACGGTCGGTAAAGCGGGCAAGCCAACCTGCCAGCACGCGCTTGCGGATAGCCGGGTGAAGTGCGCGCAGGGTGTCGAGCGAGAGTCCGTCGCCATGCTCGCCGTCGAGAACGGCCTTTGCCGTTTGATGAAGAAAATCCTCGTCCTCGCGCAAAGCGCGGCTCATGCGCACCGCACGTCCCTGCGGATCCTCAAACAGGCTCTCCAGAGCCGGAATAGCCTCGCTGCGGATGCGATTGCGTGCGTAAGCGGTATCGGCGTTGGTGGAATCGGTGACGTACGCAAGTCCTCGCTCCTCACAGCGACGGAGGATTTCTGCGCGCGCGAGAGAGAGCAGCGGTCGCGTCAGAAATCCCACGGAAAAGGGGCGGACGGGCGCGATGCCGCAAAGGCCGCGCAGGCCGCTTCCCCGCGCCATGCGGAACAAAAGCGTCTCCAGATGATCGTCGGCGTGATGCGCCGTGGCCAGAAGCGGAATGCCTCTCTTTTGCATCAGCTCGGCAAAATACGCGTAGCGTACCCGCCGCGCCTCCTCCTCAAGACCTCGCCCATGCTCGTGAGCGAGACGGGGCACGTCTGCCTCGAGAAGGCAAAGCTCAAGTCCGTACTGCTCGGCAAGCGCGCGGCAAAAGGCGCTGTCCCGCTTGGCCTCCTCGCCCCGAATGCCGTGATCCACGTGCGCCAGAAGCAGAGAGAAGCCTTGGCGGCGTGAGGCCTCGGCCAGAACGTCCAGAAGAAAGCGGGAATCCGCTCCGCCCGAGAGGGCAAGCAATACGGGGGCATCCGACGGAAGCCCTGCAAGCTGCTGCGGAAGAAGCACCTTGGCCCTTTCCATGGTCTGCTTCGGCATCAGTGAACTTCCTGATCGTTGTCGATGGTGATGAACTTGGTGAACTGTCCGTTCCAGCCCATGTTCACCGTTCCGGTCGAGCCGTGACGGTTCTTGGCGATGATGACCTCGGCAACCGAGGTATCCTGATTGGCCTCGCCGGTTTTATAGTATTCGCTGCGGTAGAGGAAAATAACCGTGTCCGCATCCTGCTCGATGGATCCCGAATCACGAAGGTCGGAGAGCATGGGCTTCTTGTCGGTTCTGGACTCGGGTCCGCGCGAAAGCTGTGCGCAGCAGACCACGGGAACCATCAGCTCCTTGGCCAGGATCTTGAGCGAGCGCGTGATCTCGGAGATCTCCTGCACGCGGTTGTCGGTGTGGTGGTCGCCCTGCATCAGGCCGAGATAGTCGATGATGACCATGCCCAGGCCCTGCACGCGGCGAAGCTTCGCCTTCATGGCCGTGACGGTCTGTCCGGAGCTATCGTCGATGAGAATGTCACAGCCGGCAAGCTCGCCTGCCGCAACGGCAAGATGCTCCCAATCCTCGGGGGAAAGCTCTCCCGTGCGGAGCGCGTAGCTGTTGACGAGCGCCTCGCTGGACAGCACGCGGTTGACCAGTTGCTCGGCCGACATCTCCAGGGAGAAGATGCAGACCTTCTTTTTGGTCTGCTTAGCCACGTTGGTGGCAATATTGAGGGCAAAGGAGGTCTTTCCCATACCCGGGCGCGCACCGACCAGGACCAGGTCGCTCTTGCCGAGTCCCGCCAGGACGCGGTCAAGCGCGGAAAATCCGGTCTGCGTGCCGCGCGTTGCCTCGCGGTTGGTGTTCAGCTCGTGCAGATGTCCGTAAACGTCGCCCAGAACCTCGCGGATATGGCGGAAATTCTTGGTGTCTCTTCCCTGCGCGATCTGGAAGATCAGATTCTGCGCATGGTCAAGCACACTCGAGACAGACTCCTGCTCGGAGTAAGCACTCTCACTGATCTCGCCGCAGGCGGCGATCAGCTGACGCAGAACGCTCTTCTCCTTGACGATGCGGGCGTAGTCCTTGACGTTGAGGGCATCAGGCACCGTTTCGGTCAGCGTACGGATGTAGTCCTCGCCGCCCGACTTGTCGTAAATGCCCTTGACCACCAGCATATCGATCAGCGTGACCACGTCGATCTCCTTGTTGGTCAGGAAGAGCTCGTGCATGGCCAGATAGATCTGCTTGTGCTCGGTGAGGTAGAAGTCCTCTGCCGTAAGCGCATCGGCAACCTCGCTCAGCGAGACGGGATCGATCAGGATCGAGCCCAGAAGCGATTGCTCCGCCGGCATGGAGAACGGCAGCTTTTTCATCATTTCGTCTTGCATAATATGGCCTTTGCCCCTTTGGCGAGGGCATCCTTTCAAGCGGAATTGGCGTTCCTTACGCCACCCTGTTATTTTTCGCAGACCAGAACGTTGATCTTGCCCGTGATCTCGGTGTAGAGCTTGACCTCTACCTCGTACTTGCCGTAGGCCTTGATGGGATCGCTCAGCACCAGCTTGCGCTTGTCGATCTCAATGCCCGTGTCGGCCTTCAGCTTCTCGACGATATCCTTCGAGGTGACCGAGCCGTACAGACGGCCGTCAGCCCCGCCCGAGGTGGGGATCTTGACGAGGATCGCGGTCAGCTTCTCGGCCAGCTCGCGCGCCTCCTTCTTTTCGGTCTCGATGCGGTACTGCTTTGCCGCCTCCTTGACCTTGACGTCGTTGAGCGACTGTGCATCCGCTACCTTAGCCAGCTTGCGCGGAATGAGAAAATTCTTGCCGTAGCCGTCCGAAACCTCGATGACGTCGTTCTTCTTGCCCTGACCCTTTACGTCAGCCAGTAAAATTACCTTCATAGCGTTATTGTCTCCGTTTCTGTGGAATTTATCAAGGGGAAGACGCCATACGCGCCTTCCGTTTGTCGGGCAGGCGCCTTAGCGCTTCATGCCCTTTTCGTTTTCGTATTCGTTGTCCAGATAATCGTCAAGGACGGTCTTAAGCTGCACGCAAGCGGCCTCAAGCGAGGTGTGCGTCAGGCGTGCGCCCGCCATATCGTAATGTCCTCCGCCGCCCAGACGCTGCATGATGAGCTGAACGTTGATGCGGTCGCGCGAGCGCGCCGAGATCGTAACCGTATTTTCGGCACGCAGAAGCGCAAAGGAGGCCTCGATGCCGTCGATGGTCATCAGCTTATCCGCCGCCTTAGCCACGGCGATGTTATCCTCCTCGGTGGCAGGGTGATCCACGCTGAGCCAGGTGAGGGCGATCTTGTCGCGGTAGGTACGCGTGCGGCTATCGATGTCGCAGGCCGTGAAGAGGTTGGACATGCTCTCCGCAAAGAGAGGTCGGATGGTATTGGAATGCGCACCGCGTCCGTAGAGGTAATGCACGGCCGAGAAGGTCTGCATGCCTGCTCCGTGCGTAAAGTTCTTGGTGTCCAGCATCACGCCCGCCAGCATCAGGTTTGCCTCCTCCTTGAGGAGCGCGTCGTGATAGGGGCTGTGCTCAAGCATTTCGCTGACCAGCTCGCTGGCCGCCGCCACGGCGGGACGGATATAGGTCATGAGCGGCTTGAACTCGTAGAGCTGATCCTGTCTGCGGTGGTGGTCGACGATGACGATGTTCTTTGCCGCCTTGACCAGCTTTGGCGACTCGGTGTTAAAGACGTTGTTGACGTCGCTCATGATGAGCAGCGTATCCGAGCGCACGGCGTCAAGTGCCGTCTCACCGCTGATGAACATCGAGCGATACTCGGGCAGATGCGCCAGAAGATCGTAGCAGATGCGGAAGTTGGCGTGCTCGCGGTTGACGACCACGCGGATCTTGGAGGCGTCTCCGCGTGCGCAGATAGCCAGTCTTGCCAGACCCACGCAGGAGCCGATGGAATCGTAGTCGGGCGAGCGGTGACCCATGATCAGCACGTTACCCGCCTCCTTCATCAAGCGGCGCAAATGCTCGGAATTGACGCGCGAGGTGATGGTGGTGGAGCCGTACATGGTGTTGACGCGTCCGCCGTAGGGCGTGATGGACTTTCCGTCGTTGACGGCCACCTGGTCGCCGCCCTTCTGCAGGGCAATGTCGAGAGCGTCGCTTGCGGCGCGCTCCTTATCCTCAAAGCTACCCAGCACGGCACCGACGCCGATGGAGACCGTCACGGGAAAGCTGTTGTCTCCAAGCTTGATGCTGCGAATGGTATCCAGAATGCGGAATTTATTCTTGATGCAACGGTCGAGCGCCTCGCGGGTAAAGACCAGCACGTATTTTTCACGCTCGTATTCGCGCAGAAGACCGCCAAAGCTTGCGGCCCACTCCTTGAGCTTGGCCTCGATCTCGTTGACGGCGGTGCGGTAGCTGACGCGGATATACTGTGCCAGCTCCTGCAAGCTGTCGATAACGATATACGCCACCACGGGCTCGGTCTCGTAGGCCTCCTTGCGCATGGCCAGCTTCTCGGTCACGTCCTGGAAGACGACGAAATAGTATTCCTTTCCGCGCGAGCGCATGGGATAACACTTCATATCGTAGGTCTTGCCGTCGATGTCGGTCATCATGGGCTTGGTGTGATCCAGCGGAACGCCGTCCTCGGTGACGGTAACGGTATGCACGGGACCGCCGTTTTTGGCGTAGGCCACGATATCCTCCATCGGCACCGCACAAAAGCTGCTGACCGGCACGTTGCACAGCGGCGAGCGAAGCTTGAGCAGATCCTGCAGAGCGCCGCTGACGATCTTGACCGTTCCGTGCTCGTCGATGATGGCGTAGGGAATGTCCATCACGTAGCGGAACATATCGTGGATCTCGGTGGTCATCAGTCTTGCCGCGTCGTTGGCCAGCGTGATGCGGCGATAGCGGGCAAGATAGGCCCAGACCACCACGCCGACGACCAGCACGTAAAGCCCGATCGCCGCTCCGCCGTAGAGCAGAAGCTGATCCTCGGGCAACAGATTGGCCAGGCCAAGCACGAGAACGGCGGCCGCAAAGCCAATGATCGCGCAAGCCACCAGCGGTTGGCGCAGGTCGGTTCGAAATACGTTCCTTCTGTTTCTTTGCATGTCAGATCTCCTTTGCAGAGAATTTTCTGTTCGGGGTAAGCGCAAAAGATGCGCGCCTTGCGGCATTGCGCAAGAGCTTGTCGGGGATTATTGGCCGTCCGTTCCGGATTGCCGCATCAGCCGCTCCCGCAAAGGGAGAAGCGCCGTTCCGCTTGCTCCCCAGAAGGAGAGCGCCAAAAGGCCGCCGATGAAGTTGCAGCAGAACATACCGAGGATCAGCACCGCGATGATCGTTCCCCCTCCCTGCAGTCGCAGGGAAAGCACCAGAAGACTTCGCGCGCCGATCAGCAAAAAGCCGGGGAACAGCATCAGAAATGCGTTTGCCGCCACCGCCCAGACGAGCGTGTCGTTCGCGGCGAACAAAACCAGGGCAAGCGAGAGGATATACAGGATCGCCGAGAGAACGCTCATGGTAAAGTCGCAGGACTCCCGGGTAATGACCACCTCAAGTCCCGAGGTGCGGTAGGAGGCCGTCAGCAAAAGCTGTGCCTCATAGGCGAGGATCGCCGCTCCGCCAAGCAAAAAGCCGGGGGAAAGCTGCAAAGCGGTAGGCACGAGCGTGTCGCGCAGGAAGGAATCCGTGAGCGTTTTTTCGATCTGCGCCAGCTGCTCGGCAAGCTCGGGGGATTGCAGCTCCATCTCCTCCGAGATCAGCGTGATCCACTCGTCGCGCAAAAGGATCAGCTGGTCGGCAAGGGCGTCCTTGATCTGCCCGACGTACGCGGCAAGCTCCACGCCTGCCGCATGGCTCTCGACGAGCAGCAGCAGGAAAACGGGCAGGGCCACGGCAAGCGTCATGCCGGCACCCGTCCAGGCGATCGCCGAGGTGCGCGATTCCGCACGCCGCGTGGCAAAGGCCAGGAGCAAGCCTCCGGGGATCGATCCAAGTGCACCGAGCGACGACAGAAGGTCACCCGAAAGGGCCCACGAAAGAGCAAAAGCACCGGCGGGGATCAGGAGAGAGAGCCATCCGCGCTTTTGTGAGGTGAGGAGAAAGGCGATTGCCGCCGTGCCGGCCACCACGGACAGAAGAAACGCGCTGACCGAAAAGCTCATGCCGAGCAAAACGGGAGCGGCCGCCGTCAGCAGCAAAGGCGCCACGCGCCCGGGCGTGCGCGCGATCAGCACGACGTAAGCGAAGAGAAGTCCGGTAACAATGAGTGCGCCTATCTCACCAAAGGGGCTTACCGCCTGCACGGAGGCAAGCAGGAGAGCAAACAAAGAGAGGAGAACGGAAAAGAGCGAGGGCGAGGGGAGCGCCTCCCGTTTTTCCCAAGGGTTGTGCAATTCCGCTTGCGGATGCTTCGGTTGGGTCTCGTTTTGCATAAGCCGTCCTCTCCTTTCCGCGGTGTCCGTTCCTTCAGACTCCGTTCGTCTTGGCACCAAAAAATTCCATGGTGCTCCTATTCTAGTAGTATACCATACTTTTTTCGTTTTGTAAACACTTCCTTTTTATATTTTACACTTTATCTCCATTTTTTCGCATTTTTCGGCCTTTTTGCCAAAACGCAGGGGCGCTTCTCTCCCCCTTCCCTTTTCCGCGATCGGCCAACAATCGCCAACATTGCGCAAAAAAGTGCAAAACCTCTTTACAACCGCGCGCAAATGCGCTATAATAAAGCCATACCCCTCCGCGCCGCGGAAAGCACCGCGCGGAGGAAGAAAAAATGCTTCTTGTTTCGGGAGGAAGGACCGTGTATAAATGTGAGCGCGAGAACGAGATCCTCGCCATCGTCAGCGAGACCGAATACGTGACCGTGGAGTATCTGGCGCGCAAAATGAGCATCAGCCCCTCCAGCATCCGCAGGGATCTGAAAAATCTGGAGGAGCGCGGACTCGTTACGCGGAGCTACGGGGGCGTTAAGATCGCCAACGCCAGCGGCAAGCATATTCCCTTCTCCCTGCGCAGTCACGAGACCAGCCTGCAAAAAAAGCAGATCGCCAAGGCCGCCGTTCGTCTGGTGAACACCGGTGACGTGGTCTTTTTGGACGGCTCGAGCAGTGCTTATTTTGTGGCCGAGCTGCTCCCCTCGGTGGGCAGCGTGACCGTGATCACCAACAGCCTTGACGTGATGAGCCTGCTCTCGCGCTACGACGTCAAGCTCTATTGCCCCGGCGGAACGCTTTCTCAGGAGAACAAGACCGTCCTCGTCGGAGGCTATACGCAGGAGTTTTTGCGCGGAATTCACGCAGACGTGGCCTTCTTTTCGGTGCAGGCCGTCAATGCGGACGGACGCTTCTACGATTGCTATTCCGAGGAGGTGGCCGTGCGCAACGTGCTGATCCAAGGCGCCGACCGCCGCGTCCTGCTCTGCGACAGCAG
>JAFNVK010000014.1 GCA_017379815.1 Clostridia bacterium | reverse complement strand
GCCGCCGCACAATGCGGCTACGCACTGCACCTCGCTCGGGGAAAAGCCGCCGCACAATGCGGCTACGCACTGCACCTCGCTTGGGGAAAACCTCTCCACCGCGTCAAAACGCAAAAAAAACGCACACGGTAGTCCCTTGGGACATCCCGTGTGCGTTTTTGTTCGGCTCAATTAGCCAAGCTTTGCCTGGTTGACCTTGATGCCGGGGCCCATCGTGGAAGCCACGACGCAGCTCTTGATATACTGGCCCTTTGCAGCAGCCGGCTTTGCCTTGATGATGGCAGAGAGCAGAGTGTCAAAGTTCTCCTTGATCTTCTCCTCGCCGAAGGAAGCCTTGCCGATGGGGCAGTGGATGATGTTGGTCTTGTCCAGACGGTACTCGATCTTACCGGCCTTAGCCTCGGTAACAGCGCGAGCAACGTCGGGGGTGACGGTGCCTGCCTTGGGAGAAGGCATCAGGCCCTTGGGACCCAGAACCTTACCCAGACGGCCGATCACAGCCATCATGTCGGGGGAAGCGATAACGACGTCAAAGTCGAACCAGTTTTCCTTCTGGATCTTCTCTGCGTACTCTGCGCCGCCAACGTAATCAGCGCCTGCATCCAGAGCCTTCTGCACGTTGTCGCCCTTAGCGAATACCAGGGTCTTTACGGTCTTACCGGTTCCGTTGGGAAGAACGACGGCGCCGCGGACCTGCTGGTCTGCGTGACGGGAGTCAACGCCAAGACGAACGTGAACCTCGATGGTCTCGTCGAACTTTGCCTTGGAGGTCTGGCAAACGAGTGCCATTGCCTCTGCGGGATCATACAGTCTGGATTTCTCGATCAGCTTTACGCTGTCTGCATACTTCTTACCAAATTTAGCCATTTTCGTTGCCCTCCTTAGTCCTCGACGGTAACGCCCATGGAGCGAGCGGTTCCGGCGACCATGCTCATAGCAGCCTCAATGCTGCCGGCATTCAGATCCTTCATCTTGGTCTCGGCGATGGTGCGAACCTGATCCTTGGTCAGCTTTGCGACCTTGGTCTTGTTCGGTGCAGCGGAGCCGGACTCGATGCCTGCTGCCTTCTTGATCAGAACGGGAGCGGGAGGAGTCTTGGTGATGAAGGTGAAGGAGCGGTCTGCGTAAACGGTGATGACAACGGGAATGATCAGGCCGATGTCATTCTTGGTTCTCTCGTTGAACTCCTTGGTGAATACGGGGATTGCAACACCGTACTGACCGAGTGCCGGACCTACAGGGGGCTGGGGGGTTGCCTTTCCGGCGGGCAACTGCAGCTTGATATAACCCAAAATTTTCTTTGCCATAATTCAAAATCCTCTCAATGTGGTTTTTTGCGGAAGAATGCAAGTTAAAATTTTCTTCCTCCCACGCGCAACGCTTGTTGCGAGAATCAGTTATGTGCGGACGCCAGGGAGACGTCTGCACTGTCAAGCTCAACCGGCATATCGCGGTTGCCGCGCTTGACCAGCACGGTAACGTTCTTGAGATCCTCGGAGATCGCCTGAACGACGCCCGAAAATCCTTCGAACAGTCCGCCGATCACGTTGACCTCGTCGCCAACCGAGAAGGCCAGCTTGACCTCGGTTGCCTGCTCGATAGAGAGTGCGGCAACCTCCTCGTCGGTCAGAGGAGTGGGGCGGGATCCGGGGCCGACAAAGCCGGTAACACCGGTGATGTTACGAACGGCGTGCCAGCTTTCCTCAGTCATCACCATCTTGACGTATACGTAGCAGGGGAAGAGCTTGAGCTCGACCTCCTTTTCGGTGTCGCCGTTCTTTTCGATCACGGTCTCCACCGGAATGCGGATGTCAAAGATGAGATGTCCGAGTCCGCGGTTTTCGATGATTTTCTCCAGATTTGCTTTAACCTTGTTTTCGTAGCCGGAATAGGTGTGCGCCACATACCATCTCGGGCCAACGTTCATCTCGTTGATATCACTCATATCTGTAAGGCCTTACTGAAAGAGCTTGAAGAAGCCCAGGAAAGCACCCTGCAGCAGGTAATCCAGAACGACGATGACCGCAGCAACGATCACGAGGACTACGATAACGACCAGCGTATTCTTCTTGGTCTGGTCCCAGGACAGCCAAACGATCTTCTTGCATTCGCTCTTGTACACGCGGAAAGCCTTTGCCAGCTTCTCGCGGAACTTGATGCAAAGCACAACGCCGGCGATCACCACAACGGCACCGATCACGATACCAACGATCGTACCGGTGGAGAGACCCTTCTTTTCTTCCTCGTTCTTATTCGAACCGGATCCGGTCTCAGCGGTGGTCTCGCTCTCAGCGGTGGTCTCGCTCTCAGCGGTGGTATCACTCTCAACGGTGGTATCACTCTCGGCAGTGGTCTCGCCCTCAGCAAACGCAGGAATCGCAAAAAGGGAAATCATCAGGAGGACAGCGATCAGCGCTGCCGACCATTTTCTCAACAGAGTTCCTGTTTTCATAAATCGATCGATTCCTTTCTTAAATTACTTCGTTTCCTTGTGCGTCGTATGCTTGCGGCAATGCTTGCAATACTTCATGAGCTCCAGTCTGTCCGGGTCATTCTTCTTGTTTTTCTTTGTGTCGTAATTTCTCTGCTTGCATTCCGTGCAGGCCAGAGTAATCTTGACGCGTGCGTCATTCGCCATTTAGCGGCACCTCCTATATGAAATTTTTTGATCTCCGCGGCGAGCGGAGGATCCGTGTACCTCCCTCTGAAAGGCGCCGTCCAACCCGTTTGGGTGGCGCTTGGAGCGGCGATTTGTGCGGCAAAAAAGCGCACAAAGAAAAAGCCCTTTGACAGAGGTAGAGACATTATAGCACAAAAAGGTCGGCGTGTCAATACCCTTTTTCAATTTTTTCGGCTTTTGGACGGTTTTTCTTCCTTAATATAAAGAATTCGGTGAGAAAAGAGGAAAAAGACGGCGAACGGCGCGGCGGTGCGCGCGAGAGGAAGGTCTTGCGCCTTCCCACTCGGCAAGCGCAAAAGAAGGGCAAATCTTTCGGTTGACTATTTTCGCGCCGCGTGCTATAATAAGGATAAATATATATAGAATATCTTTATCTGCGCGAAGCAGCCGGGTCATCAGGCTTGCCCGCGCACCGGTTCGACAAAAGAAAAGGTTGGTGAACAATACATGACAAACGGGTTGAAGACAGGGATGAGAGGACGCATTCTGCTTGCGGTGACACTGATTTTGGGCATCGCGGCGCTTTTGTCGATATCCATATTTGCAGCAGGCGAGCCCTCCGCGCTCGAGCTGCGTTATGACGATCGCTACGACGTCACGGGCAAGACGGTCGAGATCCTCGACGCAGGAACACCGACCTCTTATCTGGTCGGTTACGGCGGGGCGGAAGGAACTCCCGATGCCGCCGTCGTCACGCTGGACGGAGCCACCCTGATCGCCACCGGAATCGGCACGGCCTCGGTCCGCATCGACGGCGAGGTGTACGAGGTGACGGTAAAGAAGGCAAAGGTCAATATCGTCGTTATTATGGGGCAGAGCAACGCGGGAAACCACTTTGCCAATGCAACCTCCGACGTCACCTGCCCCGCAGGAACGGCATATTGGTGGGGCAACGGACAGGGAACGGCCGCAACGGCACCGGTGGACTACACCCAACCGTCCATGGGCTTTCACACG
>JAFNVK010000117.1 GCA_017379815.1 Clostridia bacterium | reverse complement strand
GGGTTCCTCCTCCCGCAGCAGGCAGAGCAGAGGGGCGAGCAGCGCTTCGGCGGCGCTTGGGGAGGGCGAGAGTGAAAGCTCTCCGAGGGATAGCGAGGGAGTGGAAAGGGTCATCTCGCGGCTAAGGCACGCCGAGCAGGAAAGCCCCGACAGAGCGCTTGGCGCGCGGTAGGTCAGGCGCAGGAGCCAGCCCCCCTCCGTAAGGGGGACGACCTCTCCCTCGGCCTCGATCGCAAGGCCGTGCAGGCTTCCCGAAAGCGTGACCCTGAAGGCGCTCTCACGCCAGGCTTGGTACTGCGGATATGCGCGTTTACACGAGGCAAAAAGCAAAATCAATACAAAAGTCAAGCAAAATATGCGCAAAATCCTCATGTGTGATACGGAAAGCATCCTGCCTCCTCCCTTCCCCGTCTGCCGACGGCGTGCTCTTTTCCGGACGGCGGAGAGAGGACTTTGGCGCGGCATTCTCTCTCCGTTTTCTCAAGGCGTGTTTTCAGTGTATGAATCTTTTTTCAAAATCATGCCGAAAACGATTGCAATATCACGCCGATTATGCTATAATGGAGAAGAAGAAAAATCTCTGCCGGAGCCTGTCTCCGACGCATGCTGAAAGGACCCCGTATGACCGAATTTTACCGACTTTATTCCTCTCTTCCCCTTCAGGAGCCTCCGCGCGCCGTGGCCGAGATCGACCTCTCTGCCCTGCGGCACAACTATCGCTATCTGAGGGCCGAGGCCGAGCGCTCTTCGCCCGACAGCCGCCCCATCTGCGTGGTGAAGGCGGATGCCTACGGACACGGCGCTCCCGCCTGCGTGCGCGTGCTGCTTGAGGAGGGGTGCGACTTTTTTGCCGTTTCCTGCCTCAACGAGGCCGTTGCCGTGCGCGAGGTCTGCCGAAGCGAGGGAAAGGAAGCGAGCATCCTGATCCTTGGCTATACCGATCCATCCCTTGCCCGCTCTCTGGCCGAGGAGGATCTGATCCAGACCCTGGTCTCGGCCGAGCACGCCGACCGTCTGCTTGCCGCGGCTCTCGGCGAGGGTGTTTCGGTGCGCGTGCACGCCGCCGTGGACACGGGCATGAACCGCATCGGCTTTCCCGCCCAGGATTTTCGCTCGGTGCGGGACACGGTCAAGCGTCTTGCGGCGATGACCCGTCAGCGTACGTTGCGCCTTGAGGGCGTCTTCTCGCATCTGGCCGCGGCCGACGAGCCGATGGGCTCGCGCGGCGAAGCCTTGACCCACAAGCAGGTCGAGCGCTTCCGTGCCGTTTGCGCAGGTCTTGAGGCTGAAACGGACACCCCCCTCTTCTACCACCTCTGCAACAGTGCGGGCACGCTTCGTCTTCCCAAGGATCTTCTTGACGGCTACCGCCTTGGCATTTTGCTCTACGGCGCACACCCGTCCTCCGATTTTTCGCTTCCCGTTCGCTCGGTGATGCGTCTTGTGACGCGCATCGCGCATATCCACACCCTGCCTGCGGGGGAAAGCGTGAGCTACGGCGGCACCTTTACCGCAGACCGCACTCTCCGCGTGGCCACCCTTCCCATCGGCTACGCCGACGGACTTCTCCGCGCCTTTTCGGGGGGCACGGTGACCGTGCGTACGAAAAACGGCGACGTGCGCGTTCCCGTGATCGGGCGGATCTGCATGGATCAGTGCATGATCGACGTGACCGACACCGACGCCTGCGAGGGGGACGAGGTGGTGCTCTTTGGCGAGGATCCGCAGCAGCTTGCCGACTACGCCGCGCGCGCCTCGACCATCGACTACGAATGTCTCTGCCTCGTTTCCGCACGCGTTTTGCGCGTCTATACCGACGGGGAAAGGACGTAATCTCTCCCCCGCTCTCCAAATCCCCTTGTCGGCTGCCCGTCAAAAGAAAACCGAAATCAGAAAGGACGCACAGATGCCAACGACAAAGAAGCGCTCGGTCTTCTTCGAGCAACGAACCGTGGAGGTTAGCTTTCGCTCGGCCGAAAACGGATCTCCCGCAGGGCTTACCTGCTCTCCGCATCTGCACCGAGAGCTGGAGCTGGTCTATCTTCGGAGCGGCCGCGTCGAGGCCTTTGCCGACGCCACGCGCGTGGAGCTTGGACCGGGAGACGTCTTTCTCTCCTTCCCCAACCAGATCCACCATTACCGCTCGTTTGACAGGAAGGAATCCTATATCCTCTTTATCATCAAGCCCGACCTGATCCCCGATTATCTCGAGCTCTTCCTGCACGGGCTTCCCGCCTCTCCCCTGATCGCGGGAGCGGGCGACTCTCCGCGCATCAATACGCTTCTCTATTTGCTTCTTGACGCCGAGAAGAGAAAGAAAGAGCCGGACGACGGTACCGAGGTCTGCCCCACCAAGGGAGACCTGGACAGGCGCCGACGGGGCTATTTGCTTGCGCTCTTTGCCGAGCTTCTTCCGCGCATGGAGCTCTCGATGCTGCCGGGAGGCGACGGCACCTCGCTCCGTGCCATTGTTTCCTATTGCACCGAGCATTTTGCCGAGAACCTCTCGCTCTCCACGCTGGAAAGCGAGCTTCACCTGAACAAATACTATATTTCCCATCTCTTCAGCACCAAGCTTGGCCTGCGCTTCAACGATTACGTCAATTCCCTGCGCATCAACGAGGCCTGCCGACTTCTGCTCGGCTCGGACGATAACGTGATCCGCATCAGCGAGGCGGTGGGCTTTAATACGTTGCGCACCTTCAACCGCGCCTTTACCAAGCAGATGGGGGCATCCCCTACCGAATACCGCAAGAGCCGAGGCGTAAACGCGCCGTCACAGCTCTCCTTTGCGTCCCACACACAGCAGGAGCGCATCCTGCCGAAGGTGTATTTTCAGAATGCCAAGCCTCAAAGCGGAGAAAGACCGTCGGCGGATGCCGCGGCGCCTTCTTCCAAGGGCGAAGCAAGAACCGTCAACGACGAAACGAAAACGATAAAAGAAACGTGAGGATTTATCACCATGAGCCAGATCAAGGATATTACGCTTGCCAAATCGGGCAAGGACAAGATCGAGTGGGTACGCTCCTATATGCCCATTCTCAATTCCATTCGCGCCGAGTTTGAGCGCACAAAGCCCTTCCTCGGCAAGCGCATCACCATGTCGATCCACCTCGAGGCAAAGACGGCCTATCTTGCCACCGTGCTTCGCGCAGGCGGCGCCGAGGTCTTTGTCACGGGCTGCAATCCCCTCTCCACGCAGGACGACGTTGCCGCCGCTCTTGCCGCCGAGGGCTTTGAGGTCTTTGCCCGCCGCGGCGTGACCGACGCAGAGTACGCGGAGCATCTGAAGTCTGCGCTCTCCTGCTCGCCCGACCTCATCATCGACGACGGCGGCGACCTGATCTCGCTTTTGCACGGCGAGTGCCGCGACTACGGAAAAAACCTGATCGGCGGCTGTGAGGAGACCACCACGGGCATTCACCGTCTTCTCGCCAGAGAACGTGCAGGGGAATTGGACTACCCCATGGTTGACGTGAACGACGCCGATTGCAAGCATCTGTTTGATAACCGTTACGGCACGGGACAGTCCACGCTGGACGGCATTATGAATTCGACCAACCTCATGATCGCGGGCAAGACCGTGGTGGTGGCAGGCTACGGCTGGTGCGGCAAGGGACTTGCCATGCGCGCCAAGGGCATGGGCGCTGTGGTGGTGGTTACCGAGATCGACCCCGTCAAGGCCATTGAGGCGATCATGGACGGCTTTACCGTTCTGCCCATGGACGAGGCCGCCCGTGTGGGTGACCTGTTCGTGACGCTGACGGGCTGCTGCGACGTCATCCGCAAGGAGCATTTTGAGGTGATGAAGGACGGCGTTCTGCTCGCCAACAGCGGTCACTTTGACGTGGAGATCGACAAAAAGGCGCTCAAGGCGCTGTCTGTTGAGGATTGGGAGCGCAAGCCCAACATTCACGGCTACCGTATGCCCGACGGCCGCGTGCTGAACCTTCTGGCCGAGGGACGTCTGGTCAATCTGGCTGCCGGCAACGGCCACCCTGCCGAGATCATGGATATGTCCTTTGCCATTCAGGCCAAGGGACTGGAATACCTGGCCAAAAACGCAGGACGTCTGGAGAAAAAGGTCTACGCCGTGCCCGCCGAGATCGACCGCGCGGTTGCCGAGATCAAGCTCTCCTCGATGTCGGTCAGCATCGACCG
>JAFNVK010000116.1 GCA_017379815.1 Clostridia bacterium | reverse complement strand
GCTTCTTCATGGCGGCGCGGAAGACCGTCTTGTCATTCTCGTGCGTGAGGGAGGCCTCGGCCTCCTCTACGGGAACCCATTCCACCTCCGCGATCTCGCCCTCCTGCGGACGGATCGTTTCCTGCTGGGTGGTGGTCAGGAAATAGACGACCTCCTTGGACACGCCCGGAAGCGGAGAATAATGCACCGTTTCGCGGAAATCGGTGTTGATGCGGATCTGCACCGAGGTTTCCTCATAGACCTCGCGAACGGCCGTCATGTATTCGGTTTCTCCCCGTTCCATATGTCCCTTCGGGAAGGACCGATGCCCACCGTGCTTATGACGGATCATCAGAATATACCATTTTTCGTCCTCGCCGCGCCGCAAAACCAGCGCGCCGCAGGATTTTTCGTAATGCATCGGTTCTCCCTCCTTTCCGGGCTTCCGTTCTTTTTGTGTTCCTTACTGTTGTGTTTTCGGTCTTATTCCGGCTGGATCTGCTCCATGATGAAGGCCTCAAGGATATCGCCGACCTTGATGTCGTTGAACTTCTCCAGACCGATACCGCACTCGTAGCCGCTGGCCACTTCCTTGGCATCGTCCTTGAATCTCTTGAGCGAGGAGATCTTATCCTCGAAGATCACAACGCCGTCGCGCACCACGCGGATCTGCGACTGACGGGTGACCTTGCCGTCCTGAATATAGGAGCCTGCGATGGTGCCGACGTTGGGCACGTGAATGGTCTGGCGCACCTCGGCGTGACCCAGAAGGTTCTCGCGGAACTTGGGCGCGAGCATACCCTTCATGGCGGCCTCGATCTCCTCGATGCACTCGTAAATGACGCGGTAGGTGCGAACGTCTACGTTCTGTCTCTCGGCCGAATCGAGCGCGCTCTTGTCGGGACGGACGTTGAAGCCGACGATGATGGCGTTGGAGGCTGCCGCGAAGGTGACGTCACCCTCGGTAATTCCGCCTGCCGCCGCGTGGATCACGCGGACCTTGACCTCCTCGTTGGAAAGCTTGAGGAGAGACGCCTTGACTGCCTCCACAGAGCCGTCCACGTCTGCCTTGACGATGATGTTGAGATCCTTGACGCCGTCCGAGATCTGGGCAAACAGATCGTTGAGGTTTGCTCTGGCGTTGGCCTTGAAGTTATCCTCCTTGGCCTTCTCGCGGCGCTGGTCGGCAAGCGTTCTTGCCATTCTCTCGTCCTCGACCGCCTGGAACTCGTCGCCTGCGGAGGGAACCTCTGCAAGACCCGTGATCTCTACGGGAACCGAGGGAGCGGCCTCCTTGAGGCTCTTGCCGGTGTGGTCGGTCATGGAGCGCACGCGTCCCACGGCCGTGCCGGCGATGATGATGTCACCGCTGTGCAGCGTACCGTTCTGCACCAGCACCGTGGCAACAGGTCCGCGTCCGCGGTCCAGCTTTGCCTCGATGACGATACCCTTGGCGCGGCGGTTGGGGTTGGCCTTGAGCTCCTTGACGTCGGCAACCAGGAGAACGCTCTCCAGCAGGTCGTCGATGCCCTGGTGCGTCAGCGCCGAAACGGGAACGCAGATCGCGTCGCCGCCCCATTCCTCGGGAACCAGACCGTACTTGGTCAGCTCCTGCTTGACGGCGTCGGGATTTGCGGTGGGCTTATCCATTTTGTTGATGGCAACGACGATGTCGATGCCTGCGGCTTTGGCGTGGTTGATGGCCTCGACCGTCTGGGGCATGATGCCGTCGTCGGCGGCAACGACCAGGATCGCAATATCGGTGGCCATTGCTCCGCGCGCACGCATTGCGGTGAATGCGGCGTGGCCGGGGGTATCCAGGAAGGTCAGGTCGCGGCCGTTTGCCTTGACGCGGTATGCACCGATGTGCTGGGTGATGCCGCCTGCCTCGCCTGCCGTGACGTGCGTGTTACGAATGGCGTCGAGAATGGAGGTCTTACCGTGGTCAACGTGACCCATTACGCAAACGACGGGTGCGCGCTCCAGGAGCTGATCCTCGGCATCCTCTGCCTCGTCGAAGAGCTTTTCCTCAATGCTGACCACGACCTCGGGACTTGCCTCGACGCCAAACTCGTCGGCAATGAGGGCGGCGGTGTCGTAATCGATGATCTGGTTGACGGTGGCCATAACGCCCATGAGCATCAGCTTCTTGACCACCTCACCTGCGGTGACCATGAGACGGGAGGCCAGCTGGCCGACCACGATCTCCTCGGGCAGCTCGATGTGGGTGGGCTTTACCGTCAGGACGGGTGCGGGAGCGGCGCCTGCCTGGCGGCGTCCGTTCTTGCCCTTCTTACCCATCTGTGCCTTGGGCGCGAATGCTCCGCCCTGGCCGCCTTGGTTATTCTGCTTCTTGAGCTTCTGCGTGCCGCCCTGCATTGCGCGGGGGTCACGGTCGGACACGAAGGTGTCCAGACGCTCGTCGTACTTGGAAAGATCCACCGAGGAGGTGTGCGTGTCGATGACGCGCGGCCCCTTCAGCGTGCCGTCGGGATTGAGGTTCGTGGATGCTCCGCGAACGATGGGCTGCGCCTTGAAGGTGTCTCTCGGTGCGGAGGGCGTGTAGTCCCCCTTATCGTGATCAAAGCGTCCGCCGCGGTTCTGCTGGGGACGGCTCTGCTGACCGCCTGCGGGACGGCCCTGGGAAAATCCACCCGGCGTACGTCCCTGCCCCTGTGCAAATCCGCCCTGCGGTGCGCGAGGAGCAAATCCGCCCTGCGCGTTGCCCTGCGGTGCGCGGGGAGCAAATCCGCCCTGCGGAGAGCGGGGAGCGTATCCGTTATTCTGTGCTCCTGCCTGCGGAGAGCGAGGAGCGTAGCCGCCATTCTGTGCGTTGCCCTGCGGTGCGCGGGGAGCAAAGCCGTTGTTCTGTGCGTTGCCCTGCGGTGCGCGGGAAGAAAATCCGCCTTGGCGTGCACCTCCCTGTGCAAAGGGAGCGGAAGCGCGGCCTGCCGCACCGGGAGCGGCTTGGTTCTGGTTTTGCGAAAGTCCGTTCTGCTGCGGGCGGTACGGATTTCCGGCATAGGGCTGACGGGCCTGCGGTCTTGCGGGAGATGCGGGCGTCTCGGCCTTCTTCTCTGCAACGGGTGCAGGAGCGGGTTCTGCCTTCTTTTCTGCTACGGGAGCGGCAGGCTTTTCTGCCTTCTTCTCTGCGGCGGGAGCGGCGGGCGCCTCTTCCTTCTTTTCGGCCACGGGAGCGGCAGGCTTTTCTGCCTTCTTCTCTGCGGCGGGGGCAGCAGGCGCCTCTTCCTTCTTTTCCGCTACGGGAGCGGGAGCAGGCTCTGCCTTTTTCTCCTCGGCCTTGGGTGCTTCCTCGGCCTTGGGCTTTTCGGTCTTTTTGATCTTGGAGGGAATATAGCTCACCCCATCCAGATAGTCGCCGATGTTGACGATCTGGTTTTCCTTGGTCAGTTGTTCAAACAAAAGGTCGAACTCCACGGGCTCGAGCGCCTTTTGCGTGGTCTTGGCCTCGATGCCGTTCTGGGCGAGGATCTCCACGAGATCCTTGCTCTTCATGCCGAGGTCCTTTGCAAGCTTTGTGATCTTGAATTGTTGATTGATAGCCATATTTCCTCCTGATCTTCCGACGCGGCCGCAGTCCGCCTCGGGATATCATAATCGTTTTGCACGGAGTCCGCTCTCCGCGCGTGCGGTTTATTGCAAATTCGGTTCTTGTGCTGCCCGGATCGCGCCCTCGACCAGACGGGCAAGATTCTCGTCGGTGACGGCAACGGCCGAGATGCGTCCGCTCTTGCCCACGGCGTCCGAAAGCGTGCCGCCGTCAAAGGCGGTCAGCGTGAGGGGTACGCCGTAAAAGGACGTGCGGTCGCGCAGGCGCTTGGCGGTGTTCTCGGCGTTATCCGAGGCCGCGGCGACCAGATAGACGCGGGGACGGCCCGTGCGCATTGCCTCGCAGATCATGGGCGTTCCCGTGATCAGCCTGCCTGCCTTGGCGCACAGACCCAGTGCGTGAAGCAGTCGGTCATTCCGCATAGGCGCTGAGCTCCTGCTCCATCACGTCGTAAACGCTCTCGGGAATCTCGCACTCCAGATTGCGCTCGATCCGACGGCTCTTGCGCGCACGGCGCAGGCACTTGACGTCGCGGCAGATGTAGGCGCCGCGGCCGGATTTCTTTCCGGTAAAGTCGAGGGAGATCTCTCCCTCGGGGGATCGGACCACGCGGAGCAGCTCCTGCTTTGGCTTGTGCTCGTTGCAGCCGAGGCACTGCCGCATGGGGATCTTTCGGATCTTCTTTTGCTGTTCCATACGGATCAGTCTGCCTTGATGTCGATCTTAAAGCCGGTCAGACGCGCGGCAAGTCGTGCGTTCTGTCCCTCCTTGCCGATGGCAAGAGAAAGCTGATCGGGGTTGACCTGTACGCGGCAGGCGCGGTCGCCCGTGAGCGAGACCGAAAGGACCTCGGCGGGGGCGAGAGCGGCGGCAACGTACTCCTCGGGGATCTCGCTGTACTGGACGATGTCCACCTTCTCGCCGCGCAGCTCGTCAACGATGGCGGCGATACGCGCACCGTGCGTACCGATGCAGGCACCGACGGCGTCAACGTCCGCGTCGCGGGAGTAAACGGCGATCTTGGTTCTGGAGCCTGCCTCGCGCGAGACGCCCTTGACCAGCACGATGCCGTCGGCGATCTCGGGAACCTCAAGCTCGAACATCCGACGGACGAGTCCGGGATGGATACGGGAGAGCGTGACCACAGGTCCGCGTGCCTCCTTGTTGACCTCCATAACGAAGACCTTGATCTTGTCTCCGACGTAGAAGGTCTCGCCGGGGATCTGCTCGGAGCGGAGCAGGACGGCGCGGCTGGTGTCGGTCTCGAGAATGACGTTGCCGGTCTCGCGATCCACCTTGCTGACGGTGGCGGTGATGATCTCCTCGTGCTTGTTCTCGTAAGCCTCCTGCATCACGCGGCGCTCGCCCTCGCGAATGCCCTGAATGATGACCGACTTTGCGGCGGCGGCAGAGAGACGGCGGAAGTTCTTGGTCTTGACCTCGGTCTCCACGATCATGCCGATCTTATACTTCTTTGCGATGCACTTGGCATCGGCGAGGGAGATCTGCGTCTCGGGGGTCTCTACCACCTCGACGACCTCCTTCTGCTGATAAACACGGACATCCTTTTTGGCGGGGTCGATGAGAACGCGGACGTTGGTGTTGTTGCCGTATTCCTTCTTAAAGGCAGAGACCAGAGCGGCCTCGATCTTTTCGATCATGTACTCCGCGGGGATACCCTTCTCCTTCTCCAGGAGATCAAGGGCGGTAAAAAATTCGGTGTTCATCTTGAATGATCCTTTCTCGTTTTTCTATGTCCTCTGAATGTAAATACGTGGGTTTTTCTGCTTTTGCGGGTGCGCGGTCAGTCAAAGTCGAAGTGGGTGCGCAGGGAGGCCACGGCGCTTCTCGGGAAGCGGCGGACGTCCTCCTCACGCTCGGAGAGCGAAATGACGATATTGTTCTCCTCGTCGATGCCCTCAAGGACACCGAAGAAGGATTTTGCTCCGTCGACGGGAGCGTACAGTCTGACCTCCACGTCCCAACCGAGGCAGGCCTCGATGTGGAGATCGGTCTTGAGCTCGCGCTCAATGCCGGGGGAGGAGATCTCCAGGTGATAGGCGCCCTCGATGGGGTCGGCCTCATCCAGAAGGGGATCGATGGCGCGGTGCATTTTTTCGCAGTCCTCGATCTGAATGCCCTCCTCACTATCGATGGTGATGCGCAGGTACATATCGGCGCCCTCCTTGACGTATTCAACGTCCCAGAGGAAGTAGCCAAGCTCCTCGGCGAGGGGCTCTGCGATCGCGCGGACCGCCTTAACGACGCCGCCGGTGCTTTTTTTCATCATCAGTACTCCTTTGCTTGCGCGCGGAGGCGGAAGGACCGCAAGCCGAGCGCTTTTTTAGAGATTTCCAAAAATTAAGAGCGGGTCTTGTGAAAGCCCACTCCATACTTCGTTATACTCTACCGTAGCATAGTATATCACACTTTTTCCCACATTGCAACCCCTTTTTGCAAGTTTTTTTCATTTTTTCCTTATAAATATAGGCAAAATTCCGCAAAATATTCGCAAAAGAGCGGGAGGAGCGCGCTTCGCGCGCAATGAAATCCTGTCGGCGGTGCCCACCGACGGAAGAAATCCACCTTCGGTGGATGAAATCGCTCCGCGATGAAATCCTGCTTCGCAGGAAGAAGAGTTGTTGCGCACGGACGGGCGAACACGGTTCGCCCGTCCAAATGGGACTAACGTCAGGCTCCCTCCTGGAGGGAGGCTAAAGTTAACCCCCACTATT
>JAFNVK010000115.1 GCA_017379815.1 Clostridia bacterium | reverse complement strand
TGCGCACGGGAAGCGGAGATTGCTTTACCTATTTTGCGCTCTCCAAGGCCTTCTTTGAGTACCTTGGCATTGAGAACATGGACATTCACCGCACGGAGGGCATCGTTGACGAGCGGCATTACTGGAACTACGTCAACATCAGTGCCGATCCCGGTGCGCCGAGATGGTATCACTTTGACGCCACGCCCCTGCGCGGCGAGTACCATAGCGGATGCCTTTTGACCGATGCGCAGATCCGCGCGTACAGCCAAGGCCGCGAGGACGAAAACGGCGTGCGCAACTATTTTTACGCCTACGATCCGACGGGATATCCTCCCTCGGACAGCACGATCATCAATCACACGCTTGCGCCGTAAGGACGGGGAAGGGAGATCACGATATGCAGACGAATATTCTGGAATACCTTGAGGCTACCGCCCCCCGCCTTCCCGAGAAGATCGCCTATTCGGACGGGCAGAACGACATGACCTTCTCCGCGCTTCTTTCAAACAGCCGCGCGGTTGGAAGTGCACTTCTGGAGAAGGGATACGGGCAGGAGCCGATCGCCATTCTCATGGCCAAGCAGCCCGCCCAGATCGCGGCCTTTTACGGATGCGTCTATGCCGGATGCTTTTACGTTCCGCTGGACGCGGATATGCCCATCGGGCGCATGGAGCTGATTTTGGAAACGGTCGGCGCGCGTGCCCTGATCGTGGACGCCAAAGGTGAGCGCATCGCACAGAAGCTTTCCTTTGCGGGAGAGGTGCTTTCCTATTCCGCGCTTGCCGAGCATCCCGAGAATGCGATCGCTCTTTCGACGGTGCGCGAGCGCCAGATCGACACCGATCCCATTTACGTCGTCTTTACCTCCGGCTCGACCGGAATTCCCAAGGGTGTTTGCGCCTGCCACCGCTCGGTCATCGATTACGTCGAGGCGCTTTGCGAGGCGTTGGACTTCTCCGAGGATACCGTTTTTGCCAACCAGACGCCGCTTTATTTCGATGCTCCCTTAAAGGAGCTGATGCCGGTCATCAAGCTGGGCGCTACAGCCTACCTTGTGCCAAAGTCGCTTTTCTCCTTCCCGATGCGGCTCTGCGATTTTCTCAACGAGCATCGCGTCAACACGGTCTGCTGGGTCGTGTCTGCACTGACGATGATCTCCTCGCTCGGGGTTCTGGAGAAGAACCCCCCGCGCTACCTTCGCACCGTTGCCTTTGGCAGCGAGGTCTTTCCGCCGCAGCAGTACCGCCTTTGGAGAGAGGCTCTGCCGAATGCCGCATTCTTCAATCTTTACGGCCCGACCGAGGCTACGGGAATGTCCTGCTATTGGCGCGCGGACCGTGCGCTTGAGGAGGGAGAGCCCATTCCGATCGGCCGCCCCTTCCGCAACACCGACCTGCTCTTGCTGACCGAGGACGGAAAAAGAGCCGCCGACGGGGAAGTAGGTGAGATCTATCTGCGCGGCACCTGCGTGACGCTTGGATATTTCCGCAATCCCGAAAAGACGGCCGAGGCCTTCGTGCAAAATCCGTTGCAGGATCGCTATCCCGAGACCGTTTACCGCACGGGCGATCTTGCCTATCGCAACGCGTGCGGCGAGCTGGTCTTCAAATGCCGTAAGGATGCCCAGATCAAGCATATGGGCAACCGCATTGAGCTTGGCGAGATCGAAAGCGCCGCAATGCGCATGACGGGGATCTCCCGCGCGATCTGCCTCTATGACCACGAGAAAAAGCGCATCCTGCTTTTTTACACGGGAGACGCCCTTCAGGAGGAGCTTCTTGCGCACTTGAAGCACTATCTGCCGCGCTACATGATCCCCGCACTCTGCAAGCAGATGCCGCGTATGCCCCTGACCCCCAACGGAAAGGTGGACAGAAGGGCGCTTTTGGAGAGCGCGGAGGCTTGATCGCAAATTATTTTTTACTCCTTTTGGAGAAAATGCATAAAGGAATTGACAAATCCCTTATTTTATGTTATACTGTTTTGGTGAGAAACGAGCGGAAGAGCCTTCCGCAGGATGAGGTTAACCATGAAAAGAGAATTGATCAAACAGATTTACGCGGATCAGGAGGCCTTTGCAGGCAAGGAGATCGTCCTTGGCGGCTGGGCCAGAAGCATTCGCGACAGCAAGGCGTTCGGATTTATTGATCTGTACGACGGAAGCTGCTTCAAGACCATGCAGGTGGTCTTTGAGCGCGAGAAGATCGCAAATTACGACGAGATCGCAAAGCTCAACGTGGGCTCTGCCGTCGTCGTTCGCGGCGTCGTTGAGCTGACGCCCGAGATGAAGCAGCCCTTCGAGCTGAAGGCGATCGAGATCACCGTGGAGGGAGCCTCCACGCCCGATTACCCCTTGCAGAAGAAGCGCCACACCGTGGAGTATCTGCGCGAGCAGGCCTATCTGCGTCCCCGCACGAACCTGTTTTCCGCGATCTTCCGCGTGCGCAGTGAGGTGGCCTACGCCATTCACTCCTTCTTCCACAGCCGCAACTTCGTCTACGTTCACACGCCTCTGATCACCGGATCGGACTGCGAGGGCGCGGGCGAGATGTTCCGCGTGACCACGATCGATCCCGAGAATCCGCCAAGACGCGAGGACGGCAGCATCGATTGGTCCCGAGATTTCTTCGGCAAGAGCACCAACCTGACCGTTTCGGGACAGCTTGAGGGCGAGACCTACGCCATGGCCTTTGGCAACATCTACACCTTCGGTCCCACCTTCCGCGCAGAGAACTCCAACACGGTACGCCATGCGGCCGAGTTCTGGATGATCGAGCCCGAGATCGCCTTTGCGGATCTGGACGACAATATGCAGCTGGCCTGGGATATGATCCAGTACATTCTGCATCACGTTATGGAAAACTGCGCGCAGGAGCTGGAGTTCTTCAACCAGTTCGTCGATAAGACCCTGCTTGAGCGCTTGAGCAAGCTGGCCAACAGCAATTACGAAAAGGTCACCTACACCGAGGCGATCGAGCTGCTTAAGAAGAGCGGAGCCGAATTCAAGTATCCCGTGGAGTGGGGATGCGATTTGCAAACCGAGCATGAAAGATACCTCACCGAGACCATCTTCGGTAAGCCCATCTTCGTGATCAACTATCCCAAGGAGATCAAGTCCTTCTATATGCGCCTCAACGACGACGGCAAGACCGTGGCGGCCATGGATATGCTGGTGCCCGGCGTTGGCGAGATCATTGGCGGAAGCCAGAGAGAGGAGCGCCTGGATATTCTCCTTGCCCGCATGGAGGAGTGCCACCTCAAGGAAGAGGATTACTGGTGGTATGTCAACCTGCGCAAGTACGGAGGCACGAAGCACGCAGGCTACGGCTTGGGCTTTGAGCGTATCATTATGTATCTGACGGGTGTTTCCAACATCCGCGACGTTATTCCGTATCCCCGCACCGTCGGTAACGCGGAGTATTAAAGCACGTTTGCAAAAGCCGGGGGAATTCCATTCTCCGGCTTTTGTATGGAAAGAAAGGAAGTACGCATGAAAAACTTTGATATTGTGATCGTTGGCGCAGGCCCTGCCGGTATTTTTACGGCCCTGGAAATGCTTCGCAAGGGAAGTAAGAGAAGGATCCTGATTTTGGAGAAGGGGCGCTCGGTCCACGATCGCACCTGCCCTAAGGCCAAAACGGGCTACTGCGTCAACTGCAAGCCCTACTGTCACATTACCACGGGCTTTTCGGGAGCCGGTGCATTTTCGGATGGCAAGCTTTCGCTCAGCTACGAGGTTGGAGGAGATCTCCCCAATCTTCTTGGCGCCGACCGCGTGCAGAGTATGATCGATTATACCGACGGGATCTATCTGGAGTTCGGTGCAGATACGCACGTTGAGGGAGCAGAGGAGACCGACGAGGTCAAGGATATCCGCAAGAGAGCCATCAAGGCAGGCCTCAAGCTTGTCGATTGCCCCATCCGCCACATCGGAACCGAAATGGCGCACAAGCTCTACGGTGACATTGAGGATCACCTCAAGGACAACGGCGTTGAGCTTCGCTTCGGATGGGAGTGCAAGGATCTTTTGCTCAAGGATTCCAAATGTCTCGGCGTTCTCGTTTCGCATGACGGCGTTACCGAGGAGATCTATGCGGACCATACCGTGGTTGCCACGGGACGCCGCGGTGCGGATTGGCTGGAGAAGCTTTGTGCCGAGCACAACATCGCCCACCTGCCCGGAACGGTGGATATCGGTGTGCGCGTTGAAGTGCGCAACGAGATCATGGAGCAGGTCAACCGCGTGCTTTACGAGTCCAAGCTGATCGGTTATCCCGCCCCCTTCAAGAACAAGGTGCGTACCTTCTGTCAGAATCCCGGCGGCTTTGTCAGCCAGGAGAATTACGACAACAATCTTGCCGTAGTCAACGGACACTCCTTCAAGGAGCAGAAGTCCAACAACACCAACCTGGCGATCCTTTGCTCGCACAATTTCTCCGTGCCCTTCAATCAGCCCATCGAGTATGCACAGAAGGTCGGCGAGCTGACCAACATGCTGGGTGCGGGACACATTCTCGTCCAGCGCTTCGGCGATATTCTGGACGGCAAGCGCACCTGGGAAAAGGAGCTTGCTCAGTCTAACGTCAAGCCCACGCTTCCCGATGCCGTGGCAGGTGACATCACCGCGGCCATGCCGTATCGCGCGATGACCAACATCATCAACTTCATCCAGGCCATGGACCAGGTCGTTCCCGGCTTTGCCTCTTACGAGACCTTGCTCTATTCGCCTGAGCTGAAGTTTTACAGCAACCGCGTAAAGATGGACGAGCGCCTCAACACGAACATCGAGGGTCTGCATTGCCTCGGAGATTCGAGCGGATGGACGCGCGGACTGATGATGGCATCGGTCATGGGCGTTTATATGGGACGCATTCTGCTGGAGGAAGAAGCAGGGAAGTGATCCCGATAAAGCAGAAAAAAGAATCGCTCCAAGCCAATTCGGCTTGGAGCGATTCTTTCGTTTTTTGCTTACTTCTTGGGGAAGCTGTCCTTCAGTCCGACCACGCGGTTGAAGGTGTTTTGGTTCTTGGTGTCCTTGCAGAAGTAGCCGACGCGAACGAACTGGAACTGCTGACCGGGTGCGGCGTCCTCAAGCGAGGGCTCGACCATTGCGCCCTCAACACGGGTCAGAGAGTCTGCGTTCAGGAAATCGAGGTAGGTCTTTCCCTCGGGAACGTCTGCGGTATTTTCAATGTTGAAGAGACGGTCGTAGAGCATCAGTGCTGCGGGCTTTGCGTACTTTGCGGAGAGCCAATGCACGGTTCCCTTGATCTTTCTGCCGTCCGCGGGCATGCCGTTTCCGGTCTCCAGATCTGCGGTGGCGTGAATGCACTTGATCGAGCCGTCCTCGTTCTTCTCAATGCCGGCGTACTTGATGATGTATCCGCCCATCAGACGAACCTCACCGTCGGGCTTGAGGCGGAAGAACTTGGGAGGCGGAACCTCGGCAAAGTCATCGGCGTCGATATAGATCTCGCGCGTCATGGGCACCTCTCTCGTGCCAAGCTCGGGCTTTTGCGGATGATTGGGAAGCGTGATCATCTCCACCTTGTCCTCGGGGTAGTTGTCGATCACCACGCGGATGGGATTGACCACGGCAACGCGGCGGAGTGCGTTCTCGTTGAGATCGTCGCGCACGCAGGCCTCCAGCTGACGGACGTCCACGGTGTGGTCGGTGTTGGTCACGCCTGCCTCACGAACGAAGGTGAAGAGTGCCCCCGGCGTGTATCCGCGGCGGCGCAGACCGCAAAGGGTGGGGAGACGGGGATCGTCCCAGCCGTCCACGTGTCCTTCCTCAACCAGCTGGCGGAGATAACGCTTGGACATGACGGTATAGGTGATGTTCATGCGGCCGAACTCCCACTGATGCGGCTTCTGAGCAAAGCCGATCTTTTCGACCACCCAGTCGTAGAGCGGTCTGTGGTTGCGGAATTCGCTCGAGCAGAGCGAGTGGGTAATGCCCTCGAGCGCGTCCTGAATGGGATGTGCAAAATCGTACATCGGGTAGACGCACCATTCGTCGCCCTGACGGTGATGGTGAATGTGCTTGATGCGGTAAATGACGGGATCGCGGAGGTAGGGATTGTCGGAGGAGGGATCGATCTTGGCGCGAAGGGTTCTTGCGCCGTCCTCAAACTCTCCGTTCTTCATTCGCTCAAAGAGCTCGAGGTTTTCCTCCACCGAGCGGTTGCGGTAGGGGGATTCCTTGGAGGCCACGGAGCGGTCGGTGCCCTTGTAGTCGGCAAGATCGTCCTTAGAAAGATCGCAAACGTAGGCGTCGCCCTGCTTGATCAGCTGAACGGCAAACTCGTAGCACTTTCCGAAATAATCCGAGCCGTAGAATACGCCTCCCGTGGGAGCGGCGCCGAGCCACTCCAGATCCTCGCGGATCGAGCGGACGAACTCATCCGACTCCTTTGCCGGATTGGTGTCGTCATAGCGGAGGTTGAACAGACCGTTGTATTTGTTGGCCACGTCGGTATTGACGCAGATGGCCTTGACCGAGCCGATGTGCAGGTATCCGTTGGGCTCGGGCGGAAAACGGGTGTGGATCTTGAGCTCGGGATCGCGGGAAAGATCCTCGTCAATGATGTCGTGAATAAAATTTCTCTCGATTTCTGCCATGGTAGTTATCCAAAACCTTTCTTAGAGGAAAATGATTAGAGTCTGTCGATCATGCTCTGTACGCGGCGCACCGTCTCGTCCTTACCGAGGATCTGCATGACGGTGTAAAGATCGGGCGCATTCAGCTTGCCCGTGACCGCAACGCGGAGGAACATACTCACGTCGGCAATGCTTCCGCGGAAGGCGGAGGGATCTGCCTTATAGGCCTTCATGTCGTCGGCGTAGCCGATCTCGCGTGCCACGGCCTTGATCTTGTCAAACCACGCGTTCATCTCGTCAGCGGGATCGTAGCCTCCGAGGAAGCCGACGAGTGCCGCCTTGATGTCCTCCGAGGAGAACTGCTCGGGGTAGGCGTCGGTCTGCGCAGGATCAAAGAAGAATCCCATGTAAGGCTTTGCGTCTGCCCAGGTGGCAAGATCCTTCCTCGGCTTCTTGCCGCCTCTGCCAATGGCAAAGATGGCGGTGGTGAAGGCGGGATCCTTTGCAAGCTGCTCACCAAAGGCGGGATCGTATTCCTTTGCCCAGGCGGTGACCAGAGCGGTGACCTCCTCGGCGCTCATGCGAGAGATGACGTTCTTGCTGACGTCGTTCAGCTTGTCAAAATCAAAGAGACAGCCCGAATTGCTCATCTTCTTGATGTTGAAGGGGAAGTCGGTATAGGGCTTGTCCGGGTTTTGCATATGCCACTCCTCGTAGTTGGAGTTGAGCAGGGTCATGATGTACTCGCAAACGCAGGCGGGGGCGTAGCCCATGCGGCTGTAATCGTCCATGTTGGCGCCCATATCGCGCTTGGAGAGCTTCTTCTTGTTGCCATTCTCGTCCAGACGCATGATCTGCGCGATGTGCATATACTTCGGCATACGGAAGCCGAGGTAACGGAAGAGCATGATGTGCTTGGCAAGGCTGGGGAGCCATTCCTCGCCGCGGATCACGTGCGTCGTTCCCATCAGATGATCGTCCACGGCGTGGGCGAAGTGATAGGTGGGAATGCCATCGGACTTGAGCAGGACGAAATCCTCGTCGTTTTCGGGGATCTCCAGCTTTCCCTTGATCAGATCGGTGAAGGGAACCTTCTTCTCGGGATCGCCGTCTGCCAGAATGCGCAGGACGAAGGGATTGCCCTCGGCGAGGTTCTTCTCAACCTCCTCGATCGTGATCTCTCTTGCGCGGAGCATGGCCTCGCGCTGGGCGGTTTGATCCTCGTGCCAGTCCTTTGCCTTGATCTCGGCCTTCTTGTCCACGGCGTTCATGGCCTCCAGCTCTTCCTTGGTGGTAAAGACGGGGTAGGCCTTGCCAAGGGCAACGAGCTGCTTGGCGTAGACGTGATAGATCGGGCCGCGCTGACTCTGGCGGTAGGGACCGTAGATGCCGCGGTCGCAGATCTTGCCGTCCTCGCCGATCACGGCGCCCTCGTCAAAGTGGATGCCGTAATGCTCCAGCGTGCGGATCAGCCCCTCGGCAGCTCCCTCAACCTCGCGCTTAGCATCGGTATCCTCGATGCGCAGATAGAATACGCCGCCGCTCTGGTGCGCCAGACGCTCACCGATGGTGGTGGGAAAAAGTCCGCCAAAGTGGACAAAGCCCGTGGGGCTGGGGGCAAAGCGGGTGACCTTAGCACCCTCGGGAAGCTGACGGGGCGGATAGAGTGCCTCGATGTCCTCGGGGGTACGGGTGACGTTGGGGAAGAGTAGGTCTGCAAGACGTGCGTGATCCATGGTGTGTTTCCTTTCTATGGTGGAGCGGCGGAGAAGAGCTCTGCCGCAGTTGGTACGAAATGAGTTAAAGTCCGGCGCGGTCCAATGCGTCGCCAAGGCGCATGGTCGGTCCGTGCCCGGGATAGATGGTCAGATCGGGCGGGAGTGTTGCCAGCTGCTTCAGCGAGGCTTCCATGCAGAGGGGATCGCTGCTGTAAAGGTCACAGCGTCCGATGCCGCCGGCAAAGAGCGTGTCTCCCGTCAGGAGCATATTCTCTCCGCAAAGGAAGCAGACGCAGCCTGCTGTGTGCCCGGGGGTATGAATGACGCGGATGCTCTCCTCGCCAAGCGTCAGCACCTCGCCGTCGGATAGGGTGCGTTCCGCATCGCGGTATGCAGGGGAAGGCATTCCAAATACGCGGAAGAAGGCATTTTTGTGCCCGTCACTCGGCATATCCCGATCATAGGAATGGATCAGGAGGGGCGCTCCCGAAGCATCGCGCAGGGTATCGATGGACACGATGTGATCGAAATGCCCGTGGGTCAAAAGGATCATCTCCAGCGTGCATCCCGCCTGTGCAACGGCGTTCAGAATGGTTTCTGCCTTTGCGCTGGGATCGACCACGGCGGCGTGCGTTCCGGAGGTGAGCAGATAGCAGTTTGCGCCCCAGGAGCCCGGGTAAAGATTTTGGATCTGCATCGTTTTTCCTCCCGCTTTTCGCCGATTTTGCCTTTCTCGCGCGCGTAAAAATGCGCGTGAATATAATATGACATATTATTATAGCATATTTTTTTTGGATTGTCTATACCTTTCTGCCCAAAATCCGACAAAATATTTCCGCTGAGCGAAAGACTTACCCACCTGAGACCGTCTCTTTCTGCTTCCGAAAGCAGATCTTATCCTGCTCGACCGAGGCGAGAATGTGATCTCCCTCCTTGAAGCGGCCCTCAAGCATTTCCAGCGCAAAGGGATCCTCCACAAGGCGCACGGTTGCACGGCGCAGGGGACGGGCGCCGTAAAGAGGATCCATGCCCTCACGGGCGAGCAGCTCCGGTACCGATTCGTCAAAGCTGATGCGCATACCGAGATTGGCGATCCGATGCTGAAGCTCACGGAGCATCAGCTCGGCGATCTCGCGGATCTCCTTTGCCTCAAGCTGCTGAAAGACGATGATCTCGTCGATACGGTTGAGAAATTCCGGACGAAAGATCCCACGCAGAGCCGAGAGCATACGCTCCTTTTTTGCATTCGCGGCCTTTTCCCCGTCTGCCGTAAAGCCAAGAGGCTTTGAAGCGCCGTTTTGTACCGACGCCCCTGCATTTGAGGTCAAAATGATGACCGTATGGCGAAAATCCGCACGCCGCCCCTGCGAATCGGTAAGAACTCCATCCTCCAATACCTGTAAAAGCAGATGGAAAACGTCGGGATGTGCCTTCTCGATCTCGTCCAGAAGCAGAACGGCGTAGGGTGTGCGGCGAATGCGATCGGTCAGCTGTCCCCCCTCCTCGTAGCCAACGTAGCCGGGAGGAGAGCCGATCAGACGGGAAACGCTGTGCTTTTCCATATATTCCGACATATCCAGACGGATCATCGCATCCTCACTGCCAAAGAGCACGTCGGCCAACGCCTTTGCCAGCTCGGTCTTTCCCACTCCCGTGCTGCCGAGGAAGAGAAAGGACCCAATCGGGCGATGTGCGTCCTGAAGGCCAACGCGTCCTCTGCGAATGGCACGGGCTACGGTAGAAACCGCCTCACTCTGTCCGATCACACGCTTGTGCAAAGCCTCCTCCAGATGCAAAAGCCGCTCACCCTCACTTTCAAGCAGGCGGCCTACGGGAATGCCCGTCCATTGGGTAAGAATATCCGCAACGTCATGCTCGGTTACCGAAAGATCGCGTTTTTCCTGCTTGCTCTCCCAGCTGCTTCGCTCGGCCTCATACTCGGCGCGCAGCTTTTGCTCGCAGTCTCGCAGACGTGCGGCTTCCTCAAAATTCTGCGCAAGAATGGCTTCCTCCTTTTCCTTGCCGATCCGGGAGAGCTCTGCCTCCTGTGCCTTCAGATCGGCCGGGGAGGTAAGCGCGCTGATGCGGACGCGCGAGGCGGCTTCGTCGATCAGATCGATCGCCTTGTCGGGGAGAAACCGATCGGAAATATAGCGCGTTGAAAGATGCACGGCAGACGCAATGGCCTTATCAGTGATGGTGAGGTGATGATGCTCCTCGTATCGCTCGCGAAGTCCGCGGAGAATGCGGATCGTCTCCTCCTCGGAGGGCTCTCCTACCAGCACGGATTGAAAGCGGCGCTCAAGGGCGGCATCCTTCTCGATGTGCTTGCGGTATTCTGCAAGCGTGGTGGCACCGATCACCTGAAGCTCGCCGCGTGCTAAGGCAGGCTTGATGATGTTGGCGGCGTCCACCGCACCCTCTGCCGCCCCTGCACCGATGATGGTGTGGATCTCGTCGATAAAGAGAATGATCCGCGTGTCCTTGCGCACCTCGGCCATAACGCTCTTGAGGCGGTCCTCAAATTCACCGCGGTATTTTGCTCCCGCGATCATGGAGGGAATGTCCAGCGTAACGATCGCCTTGCCCACGAGATTTTCGGGCACGCTTCCTTCTGCGATCCGTCGGGCAAGCCCCTCGGCCACCGCGGTTTTTCCCACGCCCGGCTCACCGATCAGACAGGGATTACTTTTCGTCCTTCGGGAAAGGATCTGGATCACGCGCTCGGTCTCCTTTTCCCGACCGATGATGGGGTCGATCCTCCCCTGACGGGCGAGAAGCGTCAGGTCGCGTCCATGATGCTTTAAGACCTGCGTTCCCGCAAGGCATCCGCTCTCCGCGCCGGATGGAGACGCCTTTTCTGCCTCTCTCCCCTCACGGGGGAAGGGGGCGCCGAGAACGCGCAGGACGTCATTTCGAATGTCGTGCACCTGGATGCCGATGCTCTCCAGCACCCGAACGGCTACGCAGTCTCTTTCCTCAAGAAGGGCGAGCAGAAGATGCTCCGTGCCGATGACGCTCTGGCCGAGGCGTTGTGCCTCGGCCAGAGATCCTTCAATAATGCTTCGCACCCGCGGCGTCATATCCGAGGCGGAGAGTGAGGTTC
This sequence comes from Clostridia bacterium, assembly GCA_017379815.1. Lineage (GTDB taxonomy): Bacteria > Bacillota > Clostridia > Oscillospirales > CAG-272 > UMGS1865. The sequence goes on along the minus strand of JAFNVK010000115.1, from coordinate 4,377 downwards.
GGCTTCCAACGCCGGAAAGACCGGATACGGCCGCGCGGACGGCTTCCCGATCCACACCTCGGTCCTCCAGACAACGTGCGGCGATCGAGGAGGGCTCCTGAAGAAGCCCCAGCAGAAGGTGCTCGGAGCCAATATAGGTGTGTCCCAGCTCGGAGGCGGCTTGCAGAGTGAACTGCAGAGCGTTCTGCGCTTTTTGCGTGAATCGGTTGATCATGGCGACAAATTCCTTTCTCCGCTCGGGTGGCGGCTTGGATCATGCTTCATGGAGCAGGGCTTGAATACGCTGAGCACGCAAACGGTCGCGGGCGTGCTCACTGCGGGGAGTGGTATCCGAGGAGAGGGTAAGGGTCGCCGGCATCCCCTCGACGAGCAGAGTCGAGAGCTGCTCGTAGGTGATCCCGCGGATGATGCCCAGAGCGATGCCGAGACGGACGTCGGCAAACAGGCGAAGAAACTCCTCCGAGGAGATCAGGAGAGCCGAGCGAAGAATGGCCTCACTGCGGCGGATGCGGTCGGTCAGACGGTCCAGCGGCTCCTTGCGAATGGTGCGTCTGGCATTTTCCTCACGCTCGAGGATCTGCAAAGCAACCTCCTCAACAAGGGAAAGGATCTCCCCCTCCTCCTTGCCGAGGGTCGCGCGGTTGCTCAACTCAAAGAGACCGCAGGATGCGCTTACCCCCTCGCCAAACCCTCCGCGCAGACTGAGCCCGAGCTTACCCAGATGCGAGGCAAGCGAGCCGATACAAAGGCTTTCGGAAAGTGCCGGCAGAAAAAGCATTACCGAGACCGAAAGTCCCGTACCGAGATCGGCGGGAGATTGCGTAAGATAGCCAAGCTCCGGGTCAAAAGCGAGCTCTGCCTCGCCGTCCAGCACTCTCTCGATCTCCGAGGCGTGCGAAAACGCCTCTCTCGGATCAAGTCCCGGAAGAATACAGCAGATGCGCAGGTGATCCTCCCCGCAGAGCGTAACGGCAATATCCGGCTTTTCCTGCAGCAGAAGTGCGCGCGGTCCGCCGGCCGAGGCAAATGCGGGGCTCGCATAGTGCTTTTCTACGTAGGATGTCGCCATAATCGCCGAAATATCCGGAAAATTGATCTTGCGGAAGCCGAGAGCCTCAAGAGGAGGCGAAAGCTGCTGCAGGACCTCGTTTGCCGAAGTCGGCTCGAGAGCCACGGGGAAGGGATATGCGCTGAGATTGCGCCTGAGCTGCACCTTCGTGCAAAGCACGGATTCGGAAGCCTTTCCGCGATCGTTATACCAAGCCATTGCCGTTGCCCTCCTTTTGCTCCTCCAGAATACGGATCTCGTCGCGCAGACGTGCCGCTTCTTCAAATTTTTCCTCCTTGATCGCCTTTTGCAATTCCTCGCGCAGGCGTGAAAGCTGCTCAATGCGCGCTCTTCGCGCGAGCAATCTTGAGGGGATCCGTCCGCGGTGCGCGGCTCCTCCGTGGAGCGACCTGAGCAGAGGGGAAAGCTCCTCGGAAAAGCAGGAGTAGCATTCCGCACAGCCTACCTTTCCGTCGGCAAGGATCGCCGCGAGAGCTCGTCCGCAGGAGGGACAGAGGATCTTTTCCTCCTTCGCCCGAAGAATGCGAAGCCCGAAGAAGTCGCCGAAGCGTTCATCCTGAAGGGCAGAGAAGGGATCGGCAAAGCTGCCGATCATGGAGGTCACGTCGCGGATTTCTCCGCTTTCGCGCAGCTTGGAGGCACATTCCCCACAAAGGGATAGGGAGCGGGAGCGGCCGTTCAGCTTTTCGTTATAGAACACGGTGGCCGTCCGCTTTTTGCATTGTTCGCAGAGCATAATGGTTTGATCATCCTTTCCGTAGATCCGCCTTGCGGCAGACTCTTTTTTTTCTTAATTATACCGCTGAAGAAGGGTTGGATTTTGTCACTTTCTCTGCAAATGTAAAAAAATGGAAGAAAGAAAAGGAGGAGAAGAGGGACAAACGATGGGAGGCGCGCAGGAAGGCAGGAAAAAATGCCGGAGCATCGTCTTTTCTGTCTGTCGTTTTGCGCTAAAAAGGCAGCATTAAAGCATCCTTTTCCGTTATTTTCTCCGAAAAATGCATTTTTTTCAAAAAAACCAAAAAGTTCTTGAAAAAATTTGAAAAAGGTATAGATTTTTTTCTTAAAATGTAGTATAATAAGAGCATCAGTGTGTCCGTGAACGTTTGTGAAAAATCAGACAAACTTTTCTCGGAAGCGATAAAAATTTTCAGGAGGTTTTAGACTTATGAAAAAGAAATTGACGACGGTTGCTTTTCAGGGCACCAAGGAGCAGGAAGAAAAGCTGCTTGCCGTGATCGAGAAGCATGCCGGTCAGCGCGGTGCTATGATGCCGATCCTTCAGGAGGCGCAGGAGATCTACGGATATCTGCCCATCGAGGTTCAGACCATCATCGCCGAGAAGACGGGCGTCTCCATGGAGGAGATCTTCGGTATCATTTCCTTCTATGCGCAGTTCAAGCTTAACCCCGACGGTCAGTATGCGATCGCCGTTTGCCTGGGAACCGCTTGCTACGTCAAGGGCTCGGGTGATATCATCGAGGCAATTTCCCAGAAGCTCAACGTTCCCGTTGGCAGCACCTCTCCCGATGGCAAGTACTCCATCGAGGCAACTCGCTGCATCGGTGCTTGCGGACTTGCTCCCGTTCTCACCGTCAACGGAGAGGTTTACGGTAAGATCACCGTAGACGACGTGGATAGCATTCTTGCAAAGTACCGGTAATTCTGACGTCTGCCAAGGGGTGGACATGAAGGAGCTTTCTTTACATCTTCTCGACGTTGCTCAAAACTCTCTGCGTGCCGAAGCGAAGCATCTTCGCATCGCGCTGTGCGAGGGAGAAGGGCGTATCCGCATGACGGTAGCGGACGACGGGCAGGGTATGCCCCCGGACGTTCTTGCTCACGCCACCAAGCCGTTCTTCTCCACAAAGGGGACAGAGGGCGCGGGGCTTGGGTTGTACCTGCTTGCGCAAACGGTTGAGCGGACGGGCGGATCGCTTCATCTTGCCTCGCGGGATCAGCAGAGCTATCCCGATGAGCATGGCACCACTCTTACGGCTGAGCTGATCAGTACGCATATCGACTGTCCCCCAATGGGAGACATGGTGGCAACGGTTCTTGCCCTGCTTCAGGGCAGCCCCGAGGTCGATCTGCACTTTTCCCACGCGGTCGAAGGCCGCACGGTCACCCTTGATACAAGGGAGCTGCGCGCGATCCTGGGAACGGGAGTTCCACTGAATACCCCTGAGGTCCTTTCTTGGGTAAGGGAATTCCTGACGGAACAGTATCAATAAAAAGAAAAACATATATCTTTGAGGAAGGAAAGGAACTGAACATTATGAAATCTTTGGCAGAACTTGCTGCGATTCGTGACAGAGTGAAGGATCAGATCACCCTGCGCGAGAGCGGCAATAGCATTCGCATCGTGGTCGGAATGGGTACCTGCGGCATCGCAGCAGGCGCGCGCTCCGTTCTTCATGCTTTTGTCGAGGGAATTGACAAAAAGGGTCTGCACGGCAAGGCTGTCGTGCTCCAGTCCGGATGTGTCGGAGGCTGCGAGCGCGAGCCCGTGGTTGAGATCATCTGCAAGGGTCAGGACAAGGTTACGTACATCAATATGACTGCCGAGAAGGCAGAGCGCGTGCTCGAGGAGCACGTCAAGGGCGGAAAGATCGTGACCGAGTACACCGCCGCAAACGCATAATCAAGGAGGGAACAGCAATATGATTCGTGCACATGTATTATGTTGTGGCGGTACGGGATGTACTTCTTCCGGAAGCCCGAGAATTCAGGACGCTTTCCGTGCTGAGATCGAAAAGGCAGGTCTGGCTGAGGAGATCAGCGTTGTTCAGACCGGCTGCTTCGGCCTCTGCGCTCTGGGACCCGTCGTTATCGTCTATCCCGATGGCACCTTCTACTCCAACGTCACGGTAGACGACGTTGCCGAGATCGTCAACGAGCATCTGCTCAAGGGCCGTCCCGTTGAGAGACTGATCTACAACGAGACCAGCGAGCCCATTCAGGATTCCACCCACTCTTCTCTTAACGATACTACCTTCTACAAGTCTCAGCATCGCGTTGCTCTGCGTAACTGCGGCGTGATCGATCCCGAGAACATTGAGGAATACATCGCTATGGACGGCTATGCCGCTCTCGGCAAGGTCGTTAACGAGATGACGCCCGATGACGTTATCTCCACCATTCTCGCTTCCGGACTTCGCGGACGCGGAGGCGCAGGCTTCCCGACCGGTATGAAGTGGAAGTTCGCCTCCGGCAACCGCGGAAACGTACAGAAGTACGTCTGCTGCAACGCCGACGAGGGTGACCCGGGCGCATTCATGGACCGTTCCGTCCTTGAGGGCGACCCC
>JAFNVK010000114.1 GCA_017379815.1 Clostridia bacterium | reverse complement strand
CCTTGCGCGCCGATCGAGGGAAGAAGCTGAAAGTCCGTGCATTCGGGAAGCGTGCCGAGCATTTCCTCGCCTGCGCGGCGTACGGCCTGCGCCAGGGGATGCGAGGAAAGACGCTCCACGGCGGCGGCCGAGCAAAGCATCTTTTCGGCGTCCATGCCGTAGGCGATCGCATCGGTCAGCGAGGGCTTTCCCTCGGTCACGGTGCCGGTCTTGTCCAGAACGGCCGTGCGCACGTGGCAAAGCCGCTCAAGCGACTCCGCGTTGCGGAACAGGATCCCGTTTCGCGCGCCCCGACCGATGCCCACCGTAATGGCGGTCGGCGTGGCCAGCCCGAGTGCGCAGGGGCAGGAGATGACCAGGACCGAGATGGATGCGCGGAGAGCGGCCTCGGCGTCCTTGGTCAGGAGCAGCCAGAGAACAAGCGTCAAAAGGGAAACGGCCATCACGCAGGGCACGAACACCGCGCTCACGCGGTCTGCGATGCGTGCGATGGGGGCCTTTGAGGCGGCCGCGTCCTCTAAAAGACGGATCATGCGGGAGAGCGAGGTGTCCTCGCCCACCTGCTCGGCTCTTACGGTCAGTGCGCCGTCCGAAAGCACGCAGGCGGCACGAATGGGCGATCCCTCCTGCTTTTCCACGGGCATGCTTTCGCCGGTCAGGGCGGATTCGTCGGTGCTTCCCGTTCCCGAAACGACGGTGCCGTCCACGGGGAGAAGCTCGCCCGCACGCACGAGAAGCAGGTCGCCCTTGCGGATCTCCTCCACGGGGATCAGCTCCTCACCGCCCTCGCGCAAAACAGTGGCAAAGCGCGGGGAGAGGGTGGAGAGTGAGCGAACGGCGTCGGCGGCCTTGTCCTTGGCGCGGGACTCAAGCAGCTTGCCGAGCGAGACCAGGGTCAGAATGGTGGCGGCGGACTCAAAATAGAGATCGTGCACGCTATGCGCACCCGACTCGGAAAAGAGCATCAGTCCAACGGCAAAGAGACCGTACAGCACGGAGGCACCCGAGCCAACGGCGATAAGCGAATCCATGTTGGGGGAAAGATGGAAGAGCGCGGAAAAGCCGCCACGGAAGAATTTGAAGTTGAGGATCAGCACGGGCAGGGTAAGCGCGAGCTGAGAGAGGGCCATCAGGATGGGCCGTTGCACGAGAGGGGAGGGCACGGGAAGCCCCAGCATGGGTCCCATGGCCAGATACATCACCGCAAGGGTGAAGAATGCGGAAAGGATCAGGCGGACGAGGCGGCCGCGAAATTCCGTATTCTGCCGCGCGTCGCGCTCGGGAGTGGGGGAGAGCAGGGTATAGCCCGCGGCACGGACCGAGGCGGCAAGGCGCTCCTCAAAGGCGGCTCTCTCACTATCGGTCAGCTCCCCTGCAAGCAGGATAGAGACCGAACTCGTGAGCAGGGAGACCGTGAAGGAATCCTTTTCCGTAAGCACCTTTCCCACGGCACGCTCCACGTGCGCCACGCAGGCGGCACAGCTCATGCCCTTTATTTCATAATGGAAGCGTTGCATAGCTCCTCCTTTCGGTTAGGATGTGCTAACCGTATGTTATTGTACTCCAAAAAAGCGGATTTGTCAAGGGGCGACCGACCGCGGAGGGGATTTTTCTTTTCCTTCCGTTCCTTACGCTCGTTCCGGACTGTGCGAGAGACAAAAAAGGGGGCGTTGCGGAGCGTTTTGCCAAAATTGTTATTTTTATGAACAGAGTGTAAATCTGAAATGCAATCTATTGACTTTATCGTAAAATCATGCTATGATATTTATACCGACATTTCCGGCAGTCCCGGACGAAAGGAGAAAATACACATGATCGGTATCTTTTTTGCAGGAGCATTGCTCCTCCGCGTTGCCCTGGTTCTCGCCTTCCTCAAGACGAAGGGAGACCGCATGCTCACCCGCGTGCTTCCCGCACTTGGCGTCGCCGTCGTAGCCGTTGTGCTGATCGCGATCAGCTGCGTCCGCACCGTGCCCACGGGTCACACGGGCATCGTCACCGTCTTTGGCCGTGTCAAGGACACCACCTACGAGGCAGGCGTGCACGTTTGCGCCCCCTGGGAGGAGGTCGTCAACATGGATAACCGCAACCAGAAGGCTTCGGTTGACCTTGCTTGCTTCTCCTCGGACATTCAGGAGGTTTCCGTCACCTACACCCTCAACTATCAGATCTCCAAGCAGAACGCGCAGACCATCTATAAGGAGATCGGCGTTTCCTATTACGACGTCGTCATTCAGCCTCGCGTGCAGGAGGCGGTCAAGAGCGAGATGGCCAAGTACACCGCAGAGGAGCTGCTCAGCAACCGCGCTCAGCTCTCGCAGGACATCCGCGCCGTGCTGACACAGCAGCTCTCCTCCTACAACATTATCGTTGTGGACGCCTCGATGGAGAACCTCGACTTCTCCGACGCCTTTACCGATGCGGTTGAGGCCAAGCAGGTTGCCGAGCAGAAGAGCAAGCAGGCGCAGATCGAGCAGACGCAGAAGACGATGGAGGCCAACGCCGCCGCAGAGCGTGCCGAGATCCAGGCAAAGGCGGAGGTCTTCCCAAAAGAAATATCCGCCGAGCCCAGGTTGTGCATATCGGCGCACAGCCCGCTCTGGTGCTCACTGGATCCGGGGTAGGTCACCACCGTGGCCGCCTTGGCCTCGGCTTCGGCTCTGGACAGGGAGGGATACATGG
>JAFNVK010000113.1 GCA_017379815.1 Clostridia bacterium | reverse complement strand
GAATGCCGAACCCTTTAACCTGATACGGATAATACCGGCGTAGGAAGATTGCAGATAAGGTGTGCTGTTTTTGGCACCTCTACATTGACCGCACGGAGATTCCGTGCGGTTACTTTATTTTTGGAGGTGTTTTCGATGAAAAACACAAGACTCAAGCGCGTGCGCGCGCTCTGCGAATGCGCCATCATGCTGGCCCTGGCTGTCGTCCTCAGCTACATCAAGTTCTGGCAGCTCCCCTTTGATGGCTCCATCACCCTCTTTTCCATGCTCCCCGTCTGCCTCATCGCCATCAAGTATGGCTGGAAGTGGGGACTTGGCACCGCCTTCTGCTTCTCCTGGTTTCAGATCCTGCAGGGCGGCGTGTTCTCCTGGGGACTGACCCCCGGCATGCTGATCGGCTCGCTCCTGCTCGACTACATTCTGGCCTACACCGTGCTGGGTATTGCGGGCATCTTCCGCAAAAAGGGCTACTGGGGCATGCTTGGCGGCATCACGCTGGTCTGCGCGCTCCGCTTCTTCATTCACTTCCTCGCGGGCGTCATCCTCTGGGCAAACTTTGAGCAGTTCGAGGCCTTCGGCCAGGTGATCCAGAACAACCCCGTGCTCTACTCCATCTGCTACAACGGCGTGTATATGCTTCCCGAAACGGTGCTCACCGTGATCGTAGCCGCAATCCTGCTCAAGATCCCGCAGATTGGCAAGCTCTTTGCCGTGGAGAACGAGCCCCTTCCCTTTGCTACGGCTGACATTGCCCTTGGGTTAAAATACGAGCAGAATGAAAAGGAAGAGCAGGAAAATGACCAATAAAAGCCGCCTCTCCCTCTTCTCTGCCGCTTACCTGATCGCCGGCGCGATCCTCTTTGGCGCAGACGCCATCAGCCGCGGCGGCAGCTACTGCGGCGTCCTTGGCGCGATCTTTCTCACCATCGGCGTTCTCCTCTCCCTTTGGGAGCCGCTCAAAAAAGGCTTGTCCTTCGTTTTCCGAGAAAAAGACCCCTCTTGACAAATCTCCTCTTTTCGGGTATAATAGGAGAGCAGCCTTGCCGGACGGTCGCGCGGTATGTTGCCGTAAGGTATTACCGTGAGGAAAGTCCGGGCTTCACAGGACAGGATAGCTGATAACGTCAGCCACGGGTAACCGTCGGGAAAGTGCAACAGAAATAAACCGCCGCGCATGCGGTAAGGATGGAAAGGCGAGGTAAGAGCTCACCAGTTCCTATGGTAACATAGGTCCGCTGTAAACCCTATCCGAAGCAACACCCCACCGGGAGTCGGTCCGGCATACGCCCAGGGGTGGCACGGGAGTTCTCTCCCGAAGCGTTCCGGCGACGGGACGCGAAGATTGATGACCGTTCAAGACAGAACCCGGCTTACAGACAAGACTGCATCAAAAGAGCACCGCTTTCGCGCGAAAGCGGTGCTCTTCTTTTGTAAAAAAAGAAAGGGGCTGAATCCAAGGATTCAGCCCCTTTTGGGGGTCTCCCCTCATGGAAGGGAGCTTGTGCCGTATTAGTTGGCCAGACCGGAGTTTTCGATACCCTGCACCAGGAACTTCTGTCCAAAGGCGTAGAGCACGACCAGCGGCATGATGATCAGCAAGCCACACGTGTTGCGGATCGCCGTATAGTACAGCGACTGTCCTGCGTACTCCAGCTTCAGAGAAGGCGGAATGGCGACGATGTCGACCAGCAGGTTGGTGTTGGAGTTGTTGAAGAACACGCCCGTGTAGAAGGTGTCGGTCCACTGCCAGCAGAAGGCGAACAGGAAGACCGTTACCATCATCGGTACGGACAGCGGCAGAATGATCTGCATGAAGGTGCGGAAGGTTCCTGCACCGTCCATGTACGCCGACTCCTCAAGCTCATCCGGCACGCCGCGGAAGAACTGACGCAGCATGAAGATGTAAAGTCCGTTCTTGAAGGCAAGACCAGTCAGAGAGATGAGAATGAAGGGGATATACGTGTTGCAGATGTTGATACCCGCCTGGGTGATCTCCATGTCAAGGCGGAAGGCGTTTGCGCCGTTCTCCTTAACGTAAGGCATCAGCTGGATGCGATCGGGCAGGCATTCAAGGCTTGCAAAGAAGTTCTTGACGCCCTCGCCAAGCTCGGTGACGTTCCAACCGAAGACCTCGATTCCGCCGCCCTTGAGCAGGCGAACGATACCGAAAATGTCAAAATAGCTGAACTCCATGAACATGGAGAAGCGAAGCGTTTGGTGAGGAACGATCATGGTGAGCATGACCAGCATAAAGATCAGGTTTCTGCCCTTGAACTTGAACTTGGCAAAGCCGTAACCGATCAAGCAGCAGATGAAGGTCTGGATCAGCGCCGTGCTGAAGGAAAGAATAAACGTGTTTCCGAATGCCTCCCAGTACTCCAGCTCGGCGATGATGTACTTGTACATATCCAGCGTGAAGTTTCTCGGGATCAGGCGGACGGTCACGTCCACGAAATCCTCAGGAGCCATCACAGAGCCTGCGATCTTGGTCAGGAAGGGGAACAGAACGATATACGCGATACCGATCATCAGAACCAGACGGAAGATCGAGAAGATAACCTTGCCGAGAAAATAAGTGGAAAGGAATTTCGCCTTCAAGCGCTCCTTGAGCGGCGTGCGATCGAAGTCTACGCGGATCTTGTTCTTTGTCTCGCGCTTGACCGTCGGCTTTTGTTCAACGTTTTGTGCGTTCATCGCTTAATTCCCTCCTTTACTCAGATTTACGTCCGTAGAAGACGAACGCCGAGAAGATCGCGCCAATGATGGCGACCACCACGATAACGATCAGGAAGTAGATCCATGCCATTGCCGAGCTGAGCACCTCGCTACCCTTGGAGTAGGTCTCGGCGATGTACGCCATAACGACGTTCTGGCTATTGGTAAAGGAGTCGATAATGGTGTAGATTCCGTTTACCAGGATCATCGGGCTGATCATCGGGAAGGTGATCTTCCAGAAGGTCTCCCACGAGGTTGCTCCGTCGATCTTGCAGGACTCGTAGATCGCGGGGTTGATGGACTGCAGTGCCGACAGGAAGATCAGCATCTGTACGCCGGAGCGGTTAACGATGTTGAAGATGTTGTTGATCGCCGTTACAACGTAATCCACGATCTCCGTTCCCACCTTCATGTTGGCAAACAGCATTTGCAGGTCCATCGAGGAGACGAGCTCCGAGGCTGCGCTCGAGCCGGATCCATCGTCAATACCATCGGTGCTGCCCATGTAGTTGTTCAGAATATCCTGTGCCGCAATGGTCTCCATAATACCGGTGGAAATAATAACCGGCACGAAGAAGATCGAGCGGAAGACCGCTCTTCCCGCCATCTTCTGGTTCAGCATAACCGCCATGAACAGGGAGAAGATGAGGATCGAGGGGATATCGAAGGCCAGCGTTTGCAGGCCTTCGACCAATCTCTTGGCAAACAAGGGGTCCGAGGAGAAGGCATCAACGTAGTTCTTGAAGCCAACGAACTCCAGGGAGTAGCCGCCCGCGCCCGCCTCGGCCATGTGGATCTCACTCAAGCTCATCACCAGCGAATCGTAGATCATGGGCAGGTAGATCACCACAAAGCCGATCAGGAAGGGCAGAACGAAGAACCAACCCGCGCGTGCCTTGCGGCGATCAAGGGAGGCGATCTTCCTGCGCTTCCCCGGCGCAGAAGCAGACTTGTTCAATTTAACGTCATTCGTCATTGCTTATCCCTCCCCCTTGATCATATCGGGCTCCAGCACCACGTAGCCATAGGCCGGAATGGTGTAGGTGCTTCCCGCATAGTCCACACGGACGGTAAAGTTGTTGTAGTTGAGAATAAATGCCTTAGCCGCCACCTTCTCGAAGGTGTTGGGATCGCGATCACCGTAGGTCACCACGACGATCTGCTTGTTGTCCACAAAGTACTTATCCACATCGTCCTCGGTCTCCTCATCGTCGGAATCGCCCTTGAGGCCGTTCTCAACGCCCTTCAGGATGCTATCCATGTCGAAGATCTGGGTTGCGCAGAAGTTATAGAGCTTTGCGGCATAGGGATCGTTGTCCCCTTCAAGGTCATATACGGCCTCAAGCGCGTCGAGTGCGATCTTGGCGGCGTATGCCGGGTTGGCCGTTCCGTCAGCCAGGCTTTCCGCGGTATATTCCTTGAACAGCTCAAGATACTGCTTAGCTTGATTCTTATACTTCTCCATACCGGTTCCGTATCCCTCAAGCTTGCTCGTGAGCATTTCCTTGACCTCGGGGCTGAGGTTCTCGGCATTCTGAATGATCTCCTTTGCGGAGGTCACGATGTTGCAGTCCTCCAGAATGTTCGCATTCAGCAGCTCCAGCTTTGCATCGGCAAGCAGGATGTCGGTTGCCAGAACGCCCATCGTTGCGACTGCAGCGGTCAGCTTGGAGATCTTCTTCTTCACCGCTTCATCCTCAAAGGGATCGGTGTTGATCGGATCGTCATCCTCGGACAGGTTAGCCGATTCCTCAAGAAGCTTCTGCTCAACCTCGTAGATATAGGCGATGGTCTCGTTGATCGTATCCTCCAGCGTATCTGCCGTGCTGGACAGCAGGCTGTAGGAGCTGAGGATGGAGCCTGCGATGATCTTCATCTCGTCGATCTGTGCCTGCAGGATCGCATCGGCGTTGGTCGCGTTGTACCATGCATCGGCAACGTTGACAATGCGGTCGTTGTCGATATTCGCCTGCTTGTCGGCCTCCTCCTTGACGGCGGCGGCCAGTCTGTCGGCGATATCCTGCTCCAGCTCGTCAGCGTCCTGAACGCGCGTACCGGTCCAGAAATCGTGGTCGATGATGACCTTGGTCTGCAGATCCTTCATCAGACCGTTGAGCTCCTTGTAGTACTCCATCATATCGCTCGACCAGATATCGTAGCGAATAGAATAGTTCTGGCTGAGCTGGAAGTCCTCCTTGAGCTCGTTGGTGTTCTGATAGGAAAGAACGAAGTACATGCCCGCACCGTTCTCGATCGCCTTGAGCAGTGCGTGTGCGGTGTTACTCTCCTCGTTCAGCGGCGTGCCGGCGAACTGCACGTAGCCGTGCAGGACCGCACCGATGAAGGGGACGGAGGCTGCCGACTTGACGAAGCGGCTGGAATCCAGGCTGACGTTGAGGATGTGATCCACGTACGCCCAGGAATATGCGTTTCCGCCGTCGGTCATCAGGTTGTAGCCTGCCTTCTTGAGATCGGCAAAGGCATCGATCGTGTACTCCTTGTTATCCTCGCGGTTGTAAGGATCGTCCTCGTCGAAGTCGGAGTTGAGTGCCGTTCCCAGAGTGGAGACCGACATGTTGGTGATATCGTACTTGGAGTAGTTCTTGAGCAGCTTCTCGTAGAAGTGGCTGTAGCGCGAGGGCGAAACGGCCAGCTGATGGAAGCTGATGTATCCCTGCAGGGTCGCACTGTACTGACGCAGAGAGGTGTAGCGGTTGTCGATGGTCTTGACCGCGTCTCTGTTGAGAACAAAGCTGTCAAACAGCGTATTCATCTGCGTGTAAGCGAAGTCGAAATCGGGATACAGCTGAACGTTGGCATCACCGCTCTCGTTCACGGCAGCGAATTTCTCCAGAAGCTCGCGGAAGCCCTTGGCACCGCCAACTGCCTTCTCCCACTTGAGGGAGGAAGGAATGGTGGAATACATTCCGCCGTTAGCAAAGCCGGTCAGACGGAAGTTGATGTTCTTGATGCCGTTGTCGTACAGATCCTCGTAGATGGAGTACACGTTATCAAACGTGGTCAGAGGCGTCATTACCATTACGGGAATGGTCATGATGGTCTGCTGCGTCTCCATCGCACCGAAAACCTCAAGATAGAGCGGGATATCCGCCTCAACGTCATTCTCGGTCAGCTTTTGCAGAGTTCCCTTCTCGATCAGATAATCGCGGTAGGCCTCTGCCATGCCAAGCCAGGTGGTCTCGTAGTAGGTGAAGGCGGGATCGTTGATCTTTGCCTCAGCGGCCTTCTCCTCGTCCGTCAGGAAGACGTAGCGGATACGAAGGCTACCCGTGTACTTACGGTTGGAAACGACCGTCCAGCTCGAGCTGGAGGTGACCGAAATGGAATCCGCGATATCGTAGGAATCCTTGGGCTTGGGGTTGAAGTAGTTTTGAACGTGGTTGTAATCGTGCACCGATCCACCGTGGTAGGTCTCGATCTTGGCCAGGGACTCGCCCGACTCAATGATCGCCAGGAAGCCGCGGTCGTAGGTCTCGGTCGTCAGCGTAACCAGGGTTGCGCCTGCCTTCTCGATCTCTGCGCGGATCTCCTCCTCGGTCTTCATCGTGGCCGAGACGGAAGCCTCCAGGGTGTTGTTCTCCTTGTCGGTGTAGGTGTAGTGGTAAATGGTCTCAGAAGCGACCGATCCGTAGACGGGATAGCGGATCGCCTGCTGGTAAGCGTTGGTCTGGCTGATGTTGTGGTAGGCAAAGTCCGTACCGTAAACCATACCGCCAACGGCAGTCGTTGCGTTGATGTCGAGCTGCTCGTAATCGAAGAGCGCGCCGGCACCGTCCGGGAAGAAGTTGTAGCCGGGGTTATCGCTGTGTCCTGCACCCATATAAGGCAGAATGCTGATGTTCTCCAGCGTATAGGTCGACATATCGTAGCGCAGACCGTTACAGGGCAGACGCACGCTCATTCCCTTCTCGTCGAGGAAGTACTCCAGTGCCATCTTGAACACGGGGAACTGTTCGTCCTCCGCCTCATAGCCGGTCTCCTCGTGGTCGGCATCCATCTGCTCGAAGGTGTAGTCCGGGCAGTAGCCCTTGATGATGGACTCCAGCTCGTTGATCTGCACCGAGGAAAGATCACTCTCGATGACCCAGATGTTCATCTTGGCCAGAACGGGATAGAGATTGAGCAGCTCCTCTGCGATCTTGGGGTTCTTCCCTTCCAGAGTCAGGAAGTTGGTCTGCTTCGGATAGAAGGCCAGGAAGCGATTGTACATATACTCGGAGAGGTCTCCGTTGTTCTTCGCTTCGGTCAGGGGCGTGTAGATGTAACGCTCAAAGCTCTTCTCCGAGATCCATCTCGGAACGAGCTTTCTCGAATCCTCAATACCGATGGTATACTCCACGCGAACACCGTTCTTGATGTTCATCGCCTTGATCTGATTGCGCATTGCCGCATCGGTAAAGCTGGTCAGATAGCCGGAGGTTCCGTTGTCCACGTAATACACGATCAGCTGGGAAAGCAGCTTGCTCTTCGTGGAGACCGAGCCCTTGGAGCCGGTGAGGTCGTACGGGTTGGAGAACAGGATCTCGCCCGTGGTCATATTCTTGGTGGCAACCTCGCCGCTGATCTCGTCCACGTACAGCTGGAAGCCGTCGCTTTCCATCATCAGCTTCATGTTGCCCTTGGCAGGATCCAGACGATCCTCGGGGGTAGCAAAATCGTTTTCCTTGATATAAACGTTCTTGATGGTGTCCTCATCCCAGATGATCGGCTCTTCCTCAGCGGCAGAAGCCTCCACCACCGAGACCGAAACGAGGGATCCCATCATGCACAGGACAGCAAGGAATGCCGAAAGAACTTTTATGGATAATTTCATTTCATAACCTCCTTGTGTCATGCGATTCGGAATTGGATCTCAATCACGATGTTGGTGACCAAGCTGACCAGCTTTGTCAGCAGCATGCTGAAGAGAAGCACGATGAAGACGATAAACGCCATCGCCACCACGGTTCCGATAACCGTGACGAAGTTTTTGCCGAGCGAATAGTCGTGCGTAACCATCGTCGAGCAGAAGAGCAGCAGCAGCATCCAGATCATACCGATCGTGGTGACCATCGTGATGAGGGACGCCTCGGTGGTGGTAACCCAGTTGGAGCAAAGCGTTGCGGGAATGATCAGAAGGGGCATCGGCGTGAGTGCGTAAGAAGCCGCAACAAAGATATCCTTGAAGCTTCCCTCACCCTCAAACAGAGTGGTCAGGCACCAGTTGCCCAGCACGAACAGGAAGAGCGGGATCAGCACGGAGATCGCCTGTGCCCAGAGGGTAGAAACGGCGCCCGTGGGATTGAGCACGTAGCCCTGTCCGATGGACTGGTAGAAGAAGGCAACGACCGTGAAGCCCAGAATGGTCAGGGCTGCACGCACCGAGCCGCGACGCTCGTGCTTCAGATCGTAGAAGCCATCGAAGGGATGGAACATAACGTAGAAGGCGTAAACGAGCTCCTGCCAGTAGGCCTTTCTTGCCTTTCCGTCGGTGGAGACGCGCTTGTTGACCCTTGCGGCCCAGCCGAGGAACTTCAGCACGGCAACGATCACGGCAATGATCACGGCGAGGATCAGAATAAACCAATCCGCCATCCACTCCTTGCGGACCTGCTGATAGGACTCAGACCAGTTCTCGGTGTCGTAAGCCGTCTCGTAATACTCCATGGACTCCTCGTAGCGTCCGCTGCGGGAGAGTGCGTTTCCGATACCGACGTAAGCGGCGTCAAAGTTGGAGTTTCTCTGCAGAACGGCCTCCCAGCACTCGATCGCGTAAGCGTAATCGAGCGAGTTCTCTGCCGCGATTGCCTGCAGAAGGAGATTTCCGTACTCGGTTCTCTCATAAACGACCACGCAAACGCCGTTGTTTCCGGCGCCGCGGTCAAGCACCAGCATCGTGTCGCCCTGATAGGTAACGGCCTCGATGTTACGAATGCTTCCCAGCATATCGCCCTCGTCACCAAAGGCGAAGAGCAGGTTGCCGTTGAAATCGTAGGTGTAAAGCTTGTTTCTCTTGGAGTCAATGATGGTCCAGGTCTTCTCGGGACCCTGTGCCACGTCGGTAACGGTGGAGGCACCGGACTTCTTCTCGTTGTCGAGGTTCTTGAAGTCAACCTCGCCTGCCGGAGGCCAGAAGCCGTTACGTCTCATGATCTCGTCACCTGCGGGGTTAAGCAGCTTGACGGGCATGCTCTTTCCGTCCTTGGCCTTACTGTTGATCGCAGCCTCTACGTCGGAAGCCTCGATCGAGGAAATGGTTACGTAGATAAAGCCGTCACTGCTGAGGCAGATGTTGTTGAACTCGGTGGGCAGGAAGGCAGCCGTCTGGCGCTTCTGCTCCTCGGTCTGGAAGCGTCTCCAGAGAATATCCCATGCGCTGATCGAAACGGCCTGTGCGCCGATGAATCCAACGAACTCTCCCGTGGGGTCAAGAACGATGATACCCTGGTAGGTCGTGGAGGAAACGACGTAAATTCTGCCGTACTGGTCGATGGCCATTGCCACCGGCTTGTAAACGCTGGAATCGCCAAAGAGCTGGCTCTCGGGAGCGCCCACGATCTGAACGAAGTTTCCGGTAGCCTTCTCAAAGCGAACGAGACGGGAGTTGTCGGTGTCGCATACCCAGATGTCGTTCTCGGTCACGAACACACCCTGCGGCTTGAGCAGCGCGTCGGTGTTTCCCTGATCGTTGATGAACTCCGAGATCTCCATGGTCGCATTGTAGTAGCGATCCAGGCAGACCACGCGGGAGTTGTCGGTATCGGCGATGTAAACGTTCCCTGCACTGTCCGTGATCAGGTCCTGCGGATTCTTGAAATCCTTGGTCAGGCCCATCGCGATGTAATCCACGGTCTTGACGGCCGCGTAAGCGTCGGGCGAATACAACGGCGTACCGTTGATGCTGTAGGTGTAGGTCTGGTAAGCGGAGGATGCGCTGACACCGATCGTCAGTGCAGATCCGAGAAGGACCAGGGACAATACAACCAACAGAATAGATGTAATCTTTTTCATTATTATATTGTCCTCCTTCTTAGTCTTTCATACCGCTCGAGCCCATCGTCTCGATAATGTTGGACTGCGTGATGACGAAGACCATGATCGGCACGAGCATCATCAGCACCGTTGCAGCGGCGGATGCACCCGCACGCTTAATTCCTCCTGCCGTGATCTGACCGATCGCGTAGTTGAAGGATTTGTACTGCTCGGAATAAATGTAAATGGAAGAGCCTGCGTTCCACAGTCCCTGGAAGGAATACACGATCAGGGTCAGCCATGCGGGCTTAACCATAGGCATCGCGATCGTCCAGTAGGTGCGAAGCTCGCTTGCACCGTCAAGACGTGCGCTCTCCAGCACCGAATCGTGCACGTGCGTATCCATGAACTGCTTCATCAGGTAAAGGCCCAGAGTCGATCCCCATGCGGGAATGATGATCGCCCAGTAGGTATCGATCATCTTGAAGGCCGCCATGATCATGAAGCTGGTGATCGCCGTGACCGTGGAGTGGAACATCAGCGAGGTTCTGATCGTCTCGAAGATCAGCTTCGAGCCGGGGAACTTGATCTTAGCCAGTGCGTATGCGGCCATGGACGCCAGGAACAGGTGTCCGAAGGTGCCGCCCACCGCGTTGAGCACGGTGTTGAAGATGTAACGGGAGAACGGAACCCAGGAGTCGTTCATCAAGCGGAACAGATCGCGGAAGTTGTTGGGCGTCGGGTTCTTTACCAGGAACCGAGGCGGATACATCCACAATTCATCCAGGGGCTTGAGGGACTGCGAGATCACGTAGACCATCGGCAGGACCATGAAAATGCCGAGCAAGGTAAGGAGGATCGTAATTCCCGTGTCGCCTCCGACGGAACGTGAGAGGACGACCTTATGCTTTCTTGTTCTTAACTTTGCCATATCACGAGCCCACCTTTGAGATAAGTTTCTTAACGATCATATTCGCTCCGATCATGATCAGGAACAGGACCGTTGCAATGGCAGAGGAGTAACCCACCTCATAACGCTGTGAGCCGTAGTCCTCCAGGTGGTGCATGATGGTGTGTGCGGCGTAATCCACCGACGGGAAGCCCGCCAGCGCATTAACGACGGCGCCAAATCCAAACGCACCCGTGATTGCCATGATTGCACCGAACATCAGCTGCGGGCCCATGCTCGGGAGGGTGATGTACCAAAGCTCCTGCCAACGGTTCTTGATGCCGTCCACGGCGCCTGCCTCGTACATATCGCGGTTAACGCCCTGCAAGCCGGCAATAAAGGACAGGAAGGACGTACCGAGCGATGTCCACAGGGCAACGACGATACACAGGGGCATGACCCAATCGGCATCGCGGAACCAGGTCTCGGGCTCGTTGATCATACCCAGCTCCATCAGCGTCGCATTGACCCAGCCGTAGGAGTCCGCACTGAAGAGCGTACCCCAGATCATATAGACCTGACCGGAAATGGAGGGGGCGTAGAAGATCAGCGTAACGATCGCGCGGATCTTCGGGGAAAGCTCGTTGATGAACCATGCAACCAGGAAGGACAGAAGGTAGGAAACCGGTCCAACGATGGCGGCAAAGATCAGAGTGTTCTTGCAGGCGAGCAGGAAGGTATCGTCCGCAAAGAAAAGAGTGATGTAATTTTCCAGCCAAACGAAGTTCGGCCACTGGAGCATGTTAAAGTCGGTAAAGCTGATGACCACGGAAAGGACGACGGGAACGATCGTGAACAGCGCGAAGATGATGACGTAGGGCGCGATCATCGCATAAGCGACCCAATTGCGCCGCATCTCCTTCAGGATCCACTGAACGTAGGACATATCCTTTCTGGCGACAGCCTTGGCTTTTGCTGTTTTTTGTGCCATTTGCTCTTTCTCCTTATATAGATTGTCGGTTTCTTAATAAGAAGCCAATGCATCCGCAGCATCCTGCAGTGCCTCGGAAATGAAGTAGATCAGCTCGTTTTCCGTCAGGCTGTCGATTGCGAATCCGCCGTACTTCTCCTCAGACGTCTGTCTGGAGATGTTGACGTAATACTCCGGAACCGTAACCGTTCCGCCGTTGACCTTCTGATACTCCTTGTAGCCGTACTCCTTGGGCAGCAGCTCTGCAAACGCCTCTGCCGCCTCGTAGACCTGCTCGATCCGCTTAGCTGCGTTGACGATCGCATACTTGGCATCCACGAGCTGATCGGCATACTTGCTGCCGTAGCGCTCCTCGAGCAGCTTGACGGCCTCGGTTGCCTGATCCAGACGCTTCTGCGAAAGCTTCTGTCCGATCTGGAGGGTCTCCAGCTTGAACTCCTCGCGCTTACGCGTGATCTCGGTGTTGATCACGTTGATGTAGCTGAGGATCTCGGTGGTGGGATCTGCATCCTCGTTGTAAGCGGCGAGGAAGGCGAAGTTCACGTAACGGCTGATGATGTAAGAGCCGGGATAGTTGGGAATTGCCGCCAGGTTTTCAAACTGATTGGAAACCTGCTCGTACTCCTCACGCGTCCAGGTCATGCTCTTGAGCGCATCGCGGTTTGCGGTGGAGTGCTTTGCGGAGTCACCCATGATGGCGACCATTTCGTTGGCGTATTCGACCTGGCACTCCGAGCCGGTCTGCCACTCCATGAACTTCCAAGCGGTATCCTTGTTGGAGGTTCCGGAGATCATGACCGTTGCGGTTGCACCCGAGATGGACTCGTTCTTGATGGAGCCGTCCGCCTGCTCAAAGCCGGGCAGCGGAACAAAGGTCCAAAGGCCGTCAAGCTCGGTGGCAAATACCTTCAATTGGTTATAAAGAGCGGTGTAGTTGGAAATGATGATGGGCATCTCACCGGTACGGAAGCGGTTAGCCGCATCGTACTGGTAGGGGAAGGAATACTGGGTGAACATGTTACACATCTTCTCGAAGGAGGCAAGGCCAACGATCGAGTCGAGGTTGATGCGCATACCCTCGTCGGCGAAGAGCTCGCCGTTCATTTGATAAAGGAAGATCTTGTAGTCGGTGCTCATACCGATCTCCATGTTGTTGGACTCCAGCTTGGACTGTGCAATGTAGATCTCCTCCCAGGTTCTGGGGATCTCAATGCCAAGCTCGGCCAGAATGTCCTTGCGGACGAACATCATGGAGAAGGACTGCGTCTCGGGCAGACCGTAATAGTGCATATCGCCGTCGGCATCCTCAAGGCCAAGCACGATCATAGCGGCTTCGTTGTAGCTCTTATACATGGCTTCCTCGAAGTCCTCGACCGAATCGTAGGCCAGCGTCTCGATCTGCTCGAGCGCGCCGCGGATCGCGTAGTTGATTACGTTATCGTCGCCAAGACCCATGTAAACGTCAGGTCCCATGCCTGCCAGAATAGAGGGCAGAAGCGTTCCGGCGTTGACCAGCTTGAGGTTGACCACGATGCCGGAGTTGGGCGTGAAGTTGTTGGTGGACAGGTTGCGCAGAACGTTTGCCTGGTCGCGTCCGTAAGGAACCCAGACCTCAACGCTCTCGGAGGTATCTACGGTGCCGATAGCACCCATGCTGTTGTAGTCACGCAGGAAGCTCTGGATAAAGCTCTTGACCTCGTGCACCAGCGACTGCCAGAAGTTGGCGTCGGCCTTGGGGGCCTCCGCGGTAGCGGGCTGAACGGTGAGGTAATCCAGCTGCAGGGGCTGCGTCTTGGCATCGGTCAGGAAGGTACCGAGCGAGCCGACGTAGCTCTTGAAGGTATCCAGGTTCTTTGCGATGGTATCCTCATCCACGACCATCTCGCGGATCAGCGCGTAGAGCTTGTCGCACACACCCGTGTAGGTAGAGGCAACGCCCGCAGAGGTCTTGAGGAAGGTGGACAGCTCCTTGAGCTCTACGGCCTGGTCGTTCATATCGTTGAGTACCTCAGGCAGCAGGCTGTAGAAGTTGTAATCGCGGTAATCGTCGGGGGTGGTTCCCGTCAGCTTGAGAATGCTCAGGTAATCGTTGTTGAGCGCATTCAGAATGGATTCGATGCGCTGAACCTGCGTGTTCATCGAGCCGAGCGTAACCTCAAGGCGAATGGTGTAGACCACACCCTCCTCGAAATAAAGCTGGTAATTATCGTCGTTGCCGGAGGAAGTCAGGCCGGAAACCTGCCAACGGTCGGAATAATCGTAGCGCAGGGTTGCAGCCTCGGCAAAGGGAGCGCCGTTGTAATATCCTGCGGTATTGCCGTAGGTCGCCGCGTAGTCGGCCAGATCTCTATCGGTAAAGATCTGCAGCGAGCGGGAAACGTACATACCGTCCAGATAGCTCTGCTTGAAGCGCGAATAAATGCTGTAGAAGCCGGAGGAGCTCACGGTGAACTTGTACTCTGCCCACTGACCGGAGGTTGCCCACTTCTCAGTACCGATGGTATTGAGCACGGTTCTGGTCGTATCGGCGGGAGAGGTCAGTGCAGATGCGCGGTCCTCGATCGGGTAAACGACGTTGGTGGAGGTGTTGGAGGTGTACTCAGCCTCCAGCTTGATGGTATCGGTGCCGGCCTTGTAGCCGCCGATAGCCGCCTCGACCTCTGCGCGGTAATCCGCATAGGACTTCATCTCCGTGTAGGGCGTGAGCACGATCTGCGAGATCGCAACCGCCTCGTTTACACCCTCGAGCGCCAGCTGGACCTTTCCGTCCTTGGGCTCGATCACGAAGCCCAGTGCGTTGGCATAATAGCCGTCGCTGTCGCGAAGCGTGTAGGAAGCCCAGGTCTCCACCTGCTTCATCGTGGGACGAAGCTCGTTTCTCTCATTATCCGTCGTGAAGAAGCGGAGCTCATAACGGTTGAGGAAGGCGTTGATCTTGGCGTTGATCACGCGAGGCTGCTGCACGGTGACCGACTTGCCATCCTCAGCAACGGTGTAGATCAAGCCCGCATCCTTTGCGGCCGCCACCAGCTCGTCGAGCGAATCGCCCTTCTTGAGCGTGTAGGTGGAGGTGATGGCGCTCTCGCCGTCCGCCATAAAGGAGCCCCAGATCTTGGGGATGGTCAGCGAGCGTGCCTCGGCAAAGGGAACGCTGCCGTTGAGCGTGAAGGCACGCTCGACCGCAGTCGGCTTGCCGGCAACGGAGTAATACTCCAGACCGATGAAGTAAAGGCCTCCCTCGGTAACGCCCAGCGCCGCCAGATCCAAGGTCCAGGTCACGGTTCCGATGTCAGGGGTGTAGAGCGCCCACTGCTTTTCGGTCCCTTCCCCGTACTCGGCCGCGTAGACCAGCTCATCCTGCTTGTAGCCGGCTGCGACTGCCTCGGTAACGGAGCGGTAAACGGTGCCGTCCTTGGCCGTCATGGTCCAGGAATTCTTCCCTACCTCGATGACGTTGCCCTTCGGGTCCTTGAAGGTCAGACCCTGCGTGGCGTCAAAGACCAGCGTCTCGTCTCCCGTCTTGAGCGTGTCAAAATAGTCGGGATACATGTCCATGTAATCGTCGTAAGAGATCGTGCTCATCTGGGTTTTGAAATCCTCGATGGACGCGCTGCCCGACCCATTGGTGTCGGCACTGACGACGATCACAATGCTGCTCACGAGAATGAGTGCCGCCATAAACAGGCAAACGATTCTCATGATCCTCTTGTTTCTCATTTGCGTTTCCTCCTGCAAATTTTTTCAAGTAAGCCTTCGCCGCGGCTTTTTCCTCCGTGCAAGCTCGCGTATACGCGCGTAGAGCATACACGCATACGCACGCGCACACGAATGAAAGATCCGGCGCCAACCGAAGCCCTTGGGCAGGGGTTGACGTCAAGTCCTTCGTGGGCCGCAGGCACAGACAAAACCGAGTGCGTTTTGTCCGCGGGCAAAGTCATCCTTATAACGTTCTTATATCATACCACATCTTTCCCCTTCTGTCAAGCATTTTTCCGCCTCGAAAAATCCGTCCGAGCAGGCAAAACGGGTGCAAAAAACCGATTTCCCGCAAATTCCATCCCCCAAAAAGCAGGCCCTCTGCCGTTACAGTTTTTTCCATTTTTGAGAAGTAAATTTTATTTACGCATTTTTCGCGTCGCGCAAGCAGAATCATGGCATTTTTGGTTATTTTTTCGCTCGTTTTTGCGACCGTTTTTCCTTCTTTTTGAAAAGGTAAATCATTTTTACTTAAAAACCGAAAATTCCATTTGTGGAAACCTTCAAAAAGGTTTTTGTGTTTTTGTGCATTCTGCCCAAATTGTGAACGGTTTTTTCTACATTCCGAGAGTACAAAAAAGCGGACCCTCGGCAGGCAAAGCGAGAGGGCGTCCGCACGCCGTGCGGACGCCCTCTCTGCCCCTTGGATCAGGACCCTAAGCGTCCCGAAAAGGGAGAAAATTTATTTGAGGAAGCCGTTGATGATCTCCTCCTCGGCCTCCTTTTCGCTCAGACCCAAGGTCATCAGCTTGATCAGCTGCTCGCCTGCGATCTTGCCGATGGCAGCCTCGTGAATCAGAGACGCCTCGGTGTGGTTGGCTTCGATCTGCGGAATGGCCGTGACCTGTGCATCGTCCATAATGATGGCGTCACACTCGGTGTGTCCCGTGCAGGCGCTGTTGCCGCGCACCATGGAGCGGAAGCTCTGACGGCTCTGATCCTTGGCGACCGAGCGCGAGACCACGTGTGCGCCGCAGCCCTCACCGTTCAGATCCACGGTAAACTCGGTCTCGGCAAACTGCGTGCCGTGCGTCATGATCTTTTCACGCACGACCAGCGTAGCACCGGAGGCCAGACGCGCCGTGGTATTGCGTACGGTGGAGTCCACGCCCTTGATCTGAGCGGTCTCCATCTCCAGATAGCTGTCCTCTTCCATTTCCACGACGGTGGTGGGATTCATCACGTTCTTGCCCGTGCCCTCTCCCTGTCCGTAGTGCTTCTCCACGTAGCGGACCTTTGCGCGAGGGGCAAGATAGAAGGTGTGAATACCGCTATGCTCGCTCTCTGCGGAGCCGCCGTTGTGAATGCCGCAGCCTGCCACGATGGTGACGTCGCAATCCTCGCCGATATGGAAATCGTTGTAAACGACCTCCTTCAGTCCGCTCTGCGAAAGCAGAACGGGGATGTGCAGGCTCTCCTTTTTGGTCCCGGGCTTGACGTAGATGTCAATTCCCGGCTTGTCGGTCTTTTGTACGATGCTGATGTTCTCCGAGTCGTTCTTGCCCGCAAGCGAGCCGTTGACACGGATGGAGTATGCCCCCTGGGGCACCTCGTGCAGGTCAGCCACCTGCTCCAGTAAGGTTTTCTGAATCGAGTCCATCATACGCTTGCCCCCTTGATCGCACGGCAGCCCGACTGCACGCTGAGGAGTCCGGGAAGGATCTCCTCCTTGCTGCCGTAGGCACTGACGGTTCCTCCCGAGATCACGAGGATCTTATCGGCAATATCCAGGATCCTCTCCTGATGGGAGATAATGAGGATGGTTCCTCTCGTTCTCTCGTACATGCCGCGAAAAACGTCGATCAGATTGCCAAAGCTCCACAGGTCGATGCCTGCCTCGGGCTCGTCAAAGACCGAGAGCTTGGTGCCTCTGGCGTTGATCATGGCGATCTCGATGCGCTTGAGCTCACCGCCCGAGAGCGAATCGTCCACCTCGCGGTTGATATAGTTCTTGGCGCAAAGGCCCACCTCGGAAAGATACACGCAGGCATCGGTGACCGAGATCTTCTTTCCCGAGGCAAGCGAGATCAGATCCTTGACCGTGATCCCCTTGAAGCGCACGGGCTGCTGGAAGGCAAAGCTGACGCCGCGATTTGCGCGCTCGGTGATGGAAAGCTGCGTAATGTCCTCGCCGTCCAGAAGGATCCTTCCGGAGGTGGGACGGTATATTCCGGCGATGAGCTTTGCCATGGTGGATTTTCCGCTGCCGTTTGGCCCGGTCACCGCCACGAAGCGATCGGCGATTCTGACGCTGACGTCGCGCAGGATCTCCTTTCCGTCCGCCGTTACGTAGGATACGTTTTGAAATTCTAACATTTCGGTTTCCTTTTATTCCTTTTCTGTTTGTCCGTTATCTTATATATTTTATCTTTTTTTTCGTCGAATTGCAAGAACTCTTGCGGATTTATGTGTTAACTTTCTGTGAACGAAAAAAGGCGTGAAACACAGAGGCGTTTTTCTCATAGAATGCTAAAGAGTCATCAAGTAAGAAGGAGGCGTCCCATGAATTCCGAAAGCACACAAGGAACAGGCTATCTCTCGGTACGCGTCAGCACGGCGCGCGGCGCGATCCCCCTTGAGGGCGCGCAGGTGCAGGTGCGCTCTCTGCCAAAGGAGGGTGCGTCCGGCACGAGCGATCTTTTGCAGAGCGCAGTAACGGGGAGAGACGGCAGGATCCCTCTCGTTCCCCTCCCCGCGCCGCCCCGCGAAGAGTCTCTGCGCCCGCAAGAGCCGGGCGTACGTCCCTATGCGACCTATCTGCTCGACGTCTATCTGGAGGGGTATTTTCACCAATCCTATATTGGCGTCCCGATCTTTGACGGCATCATTGCCATTCAGGCGGTGGATCTGATCCCGCTTACCGAAAATCAAGCCCCCGACGGCTATTCCCCAAGCGGCGACCGCGTGATCGAAGCCCCCGGGCGAAACAGCCTCTGAGGATTCTGAAAGGAGCAACGTCTATGCCTGAGCTTCCCACCGTTCCCCAAAGCATCACCGTGCATCTCGGTCCTCCCGACAGCGAGGCCGAAAACGTGACGCTTCCCTTCCTCGATTACGTGGCCAACGTGGCCTCCAGCGAGATCTATCCCACCTGGCCCGAGAGCGCGATCCGAGCCAACGTCTACGCACAGGTCTCCTTTGCGCTCAACCGTATCTATACCGAATACTACCGCACGCGCGGCTATCCCTTCGATATCACAGCCTCCACGGCATACGACCAATACTTCGTGCCAAACCGAGATATTTTCGAGAACGTTCGCACCATCACGGCAGAGCTGTTCAATAACTACATCCGCAGGATCGGCAACGTCGAGCCCCTGTTTGCCCAATATTGCAACGGAACGACGACCACCTGCAACGGGCTTTCGCAATGGGGCTCGGTTGCGCTCGCCGAGGAGGGACTTACCCCCTTCGACATCCTCACCTACTACTACGGAGACGATATCGAGCTGGTGCAGAACGCCCCCGTTGAGGCGCCCGGCGAAAGCGCCCCGAGCATCCCCCTGCAGCTCGGCTCGACCGGAGACGAGGTGCGCACGCTGCAGATCCGCCTCAACCGCATCTCCTCCAACTACCCCTCCATTCCCAAGATCCTTGCCACCGACGGCATCTTCACGAACGATACCGACGCCGCCGTGCGCCGCTTCCAGGAGATCTTCAACCTGACGCCCGACGGCATCGTGGGAAAAGCCACCTGGTATACGATTCAAAACGTCTATATCGGCGTCAAGCGGCTTAACGACCTTTCCTCCGAGGGGATCACGCTGGAGGAGGTGACAAAGCAGTATCCCGGCGTTCTGGAAACGGGAAGCGCAGGGGACGGGGTGCGTAATTTGCAGTATTTTCTCTCCTACCTCTCACAGTTTTACGATACCATCCCCGCACTTACGGTAGACGGCGTCTTCGGGGAGGAGACCCGCGCAGCCGTGGAGGCGGCCCAGCGCACCTTCGGTCTTTTGCCGGACGGCGTGGTGGGAGAGGAGACCTGGAACCGCATTTACCGCGCCTACGTGGGCATCGTGCGCACCATTCCGCCCGAGTACGTTGAGGGCTATACCCTGCCCTACGGCGGCGTCCCCTTGCGCATCGGCGCGGAATCCGAGCAGGTCACGCTGCTGCAGGAATATCTGAACTATATTGGCCGCACCTACACCGAGATCCCTCCGACTGCCGCGACGGGCTATTTCGGACCGCGCACGCAAAACGCCGTGCTGGCCTTTCAGGAGCGCTTCGGTCTTGCGCCAAACGGCGTGGTGGCCTCCACGACCTGGAACGCCATCACCGAGCTATACCAGACCCTCTACCGCGGCTCGATGCTGCAGGAGGGACAGCATCCCGGCTTTGACGTGGGTGCATAAGGAAAGGAGAAATCGCCAATGACTCAACCCGATTCCTACGCCGACGCCACCCGAAATCTGCAGCGCTACCTGCGGCAGCTCTCCTTTGCGGATGAGCGCATTCCCGCACCCCCCGTAGATGGGATCTTTGCCGAGGACACCCGGCGCTCGTTGAGCGCGTTTCAACAAACGCAGGGGCTTCCCGTAACGGGCGTTGGGGATCCCGAGACCTTTGAAACGCTCTTTCTCGCCTACCGTGCGTCACTTGCCGAGAATGCACCGCCGCGCGAGATCGTCGTATTTCCGCGTGAGCCGAAGGGCTTCTCGCTTGGGGAGGGCGACCGCAATTTCGTCGTCACGGTGGTGCAATTCATGCTCCGCGAGCTGGAGCGTCTCTACCCGGAGCTTTCGGAGGTGCGGGTGGACGGCATCTTCGGTCCGATCACCGAGGAGGCCGTACGCGTCTTTCAATCGCGCAACGCCCTGCCCGAGAGCGGACGGGTGGATCTCTTGACCTGGAACGCGCTTGCCGACCAGCACAACCTGCTCGCCGGACTTTATCCCGTGGAATAAAACCAAAAAGGTCTCCTACGCATCGGCGTAAGAGACCTTTTTCTGTTTGGAAAATGCGTTATGCGCGCACAAGCTCGACCAGCACGCGCACCATGGCACGCATGGACTCGACGGGGATAAACTCATGCACGCCGTGGAAATTTGCACCGCCCGTGGAGAGATTGGGACAGGGCAAGCCCTCGTAGGAAAGGCGTGCGCCGTCGGTTCCTCCGCGGATCGGAATGATCCTCGGCTCAACGCCGACGGCACGCATGGCGCGCTCGGCGTTCTCGATCAGCTCCATGTGATCCAGGATCTTTTCCTTCATGTTGTAGTAGCTGTCCTTGAGCGTAAGGGTAAAGCTTCCCTCGCCGTAAACGCCGTTGAGGTAGGCCGTCAGATCGGTCAAAAAGCGCTTACGGGCTTCAAATTTGGCGCGATCGTGGTCGCGGACGATCATGCCGATCTCGGCCCCACTCTCGCATCCCGTAAAGGTATGCACGTGGTAAAAGCCCTCGTAGCCCTCGGTGTGCGCAGGGGTCTCGGCAGGCGGAAGCATGGAAAGATACTCGTTTGCCATGAGGATCGCGTTCTTCATGCGGTCCTTTGCCGAGCCGGGATGGATATTGACGCCCCGCACCCTGACGTGCGCCGAGGCGGCGTTGAAGTTCTCGTATTCGATCTCGCCAAGCTCGCCGCCGTCCACCGTGTAGGCCGCAGAGGCCGCAAAGCGGGCAAGGTCAAAGTGATCCGCGCCCCGTCCGATCTCCTCGTCGGGCGTGATGCCAACGGCGATCCTGCCGTGCGGGATCTCGGGATGCGCAACCAGGTACGCGCAGGCCGAAAGGATCTCGGCAACGCCTGCCTTATCGTCCGCACCCAGAAGCGTTCTTCCGTCGGTCACGATCAGCTCCTGCCCGCGGTAGCGCTCAAGGAAGGGGAAATCCGCCACCTTCAGAGCATCGCCGTTCTCCAGAGGCAGGTCGCCTCCCTCGTAGCGCACGATGCGCGGACGCACGTTTGCGCCGCTGACGTCGGGAGAGGTGTCCATGTGCGCGATCAAACCAAGCGTGGGGATCGACTCGTAACCCTTCGTGGCGGGCAAAAACGCATAGACGTAGCCAAAATCGTCCAAAACGGCGTCCGAAAGACCGATCGCGGTCAGCTCCTCGGCCAGCGCCTGCCCCAGCACGCGCTGCTTTAGGGAGCTTGGCACGGTCTCGGAAAGCTCGTCCGACTGCGTATCAAAGCTGACGTAGTGCAAAAAGCGCTCGATAACGTCCATACGTCACCCCTTAAAACGCCCAGTTGCCGTTCTCAAAGATGGCCACGCGGCGACCGTCACGCGTGACGGCGGTGATGGAAAGATCCTCCGTGCCGATCATGAAATCGACGTGGATCATGGACTGGTTGATGCCCTTGGCGTAGCACTCCTCGGTGGTGTACTGATCATAATCCTTGAGCACGTTGGTAAAGCCGCGTCCGAGCGCCAGATGGCAGGCCGCGTTCTCGTCAAAGAGGGTGTTGTAGAAGAGAATGCCCGAATTGCGGATGGGACTGTCGTAGGGCACGAGCGCGCACTCGCCAAGGTATGCCGCACCCTCGTCCATCGAGATCATCTTGCGGAGCAGCTCCTCGTTCTTCTCGGCGTGCACCTCAACGGCGCGGCCGCCCTCGAAGCGGACCGAGAAGTTCTCGATCAGCTCGCCGCGGTAGGAAAGGGGCTTGGAGGAATACACGATGCCCTCGGCCTCCCCCTTCATGGGCGAGATAAAGGCCTCCTCGGAGGGAATGTTGGGATTGAACTCGATGCCGCTTCCCTGCGCCTTCTCGGAGCCGCCCATAAAGAGCGCGTCCTCGATCATGCCGACCTTAAGGTCGGTGCCGTTTGCCGAGCGGTACTCCAGGGTCTTGATGCCGAGGCTGTTGAGATACGCACAGCGGTCGGCCAGATCCTTGTTGTGTGCCTCCCATGCGGCAACGGGGTCGCCGTACACGCGAGAGGTGTAGAGAATGGCCTCCCAGAGCATCTCCATCGCCTTGAACTTGTTGACACCGGGAAAGACCTTCTTGGCCCATGCCGCACCGGGAACGGCCGCGATGCACCACTGGTACTTGTTGTCCATCGCCTCACGGAAGGGCTTGAGGATCTTGTATCTGGCCTGAGACGCCTTGGAGACCTTCTCCTGGTTGATACCGCGCAGGCCGTCGGGATCGTCCGACTCCAGATAAATGCGAACGGGGAGCGTTTCCACGTGGTGCTTCAGCTTCTCGATCTCCCAATCCTCCATCTTGGAAAGCGTCTTGACGCTCCTCTTCTGATAGTTGAGCTTGGTCAGGGGCTGGTGCGTCCAATCCACCGTAACCTTACGCGCGCCG
Source organism: Clostridia bacterium (assembly GCA_017379815.1). Taxonomy (GTDB): domain Bacteria; phylum Bacillota; class Clostridia; order Oscillospirales; family CAG-272; genus UMGS1865. Next base: position 7,291 of record JAFNVK010000113.1, on the reverse strand, counting down.
CAACGGTAGCACTCCTCGGCCACCATGGTCACGAATTCGGGCTGATCCAGGCTCGCGGAAATGATCACGTCCTGTCCCTTTTGCACGTTTCCGCCCTTCTGTGCGATCAGGCGGGCATACTGTCTCAATACACTCTTTTTCATCACTGTACTTCCTTTCGTCCGAAAACAAATTGCATTACCATCATTATACACATTCCGTTCCTCTTTGTCAATTCCCTTCCCGAAAATCCGCGAAAAAAGAAGGCTTTTCCCTTGACGGAGAGAGCAAAATGTGCTAAAATGAGGGCATAAACGATACCTTTCGGAGGAAGCCCTGATGAAGAAAACGAAAAGCAGGCTTGGGCTGATCAAGCGCTTTTTGCCCTACTACAAAAAATACAAATGGATCATGCTGGCGGATCTTTTCTGCGCAGGATTGACGACGGTCTGCGAGCTGGTGCTGCCCATGATCGTCCGCAGCATCACCGAGGCGGCCACCGAAAATCTCGCCGCCCTGACCGTGGATCTGATCCTGCGGTGCGGCCTCTTTTACGTGGTGCTCCGCGTGATCGACACCGCCGCCAACTACTACATGACCTCGGTCGGCCACATCATGGGAACGAAGATCGAGAACGATATGCGTCACGATCTCTTTGCGCATCTGCAAAAGCTCTCCTTCTCCTATTACGACAACACCAAGGTGGGCACGCTGATGTCCCGCATCACCAACGATCTCTTTGACGTGACCGAGTTTGCACACCACTGCCCCGAGGAATTCTTTATTGCGGGCGTCAAGATCGTGTGTGCCTTCATCATTCTCTGCACAATGAGTCCGTGGCTTACGCTGATCATCTTCTCGCTCATTCCCTTCATGATCCTCTCGCTCCTCTATTTTCGCGCACGTATGCGCGATAACTTTGCCGCCTCGCGCAAGCAGATCGGCGAGCTCAACTCCCAGATCGAGGACAGCCTGCTCGGCATCCGCGTGGTGAAGTCCTACGCCAAGGAGGACGTGGAGCAGGAAAAATTCGACCGCGGAAACCGCGATTTCCTCACGCTCAAAACGCAACGCTACCGCATCATGGCACAGTTCCATTCGGCAACGCGCCTCTTTGACGGCTTGATGTATATTCTCGTCGTGGTCGCAGGCGGACTGTTCCTGCTTGACGGGCAGATCTCGCCCGCCGACTACGTGGCCTACCTGATGTTCGTTTCCACTCTGCTCACCTCCATTCGCCGCATCGTGGAGTTCTCCGAGCAGTTCCAGCAAGGACTGAGCGGCATCGACCGCTTTGCCGAGATCATGGACACCGAGCCCGAGATCCTGGACCGTCCCGGTGCAAAAGCACTTTCGGACGTGCGCGGCGAGGTGGAGTTTTCGGGCGTCACCTTCCGCTATGAAACCGAGCATGCCAATGTCTTGACCAAGCTGAATCTTAAGGTGCAAGCCGGCGAGAGCATTGCCCTGGTCGGCCCCTCAGGCGGAGGAAAAACCACCCTCTGCTCGCTGATCCCGCGCTTTTATGAGGTAACGGAGGGCGCGATCCGCATCGACGGCACGGATATCCGCGACGTCACAATGCAATCCCTGCGCAGTCAGATCGGCGTTGTGGCACAGGACGTCTATCTCTTCTCCGGAAGCGTGCGCGAAAACATTGCCTACGGCAAGTCGGACGCCACCGACGAGGAGATCATCGCGGCTGCCAAGCTTGCAGGCGCACACGAATTTATCTTTTCCCTCCCCGAAGGATATGATACCTACGTGGGTGAGCGCGGTGTCAAGCTCTCGGGCGGACAGAAGCAGCGCATTTCCATCGCGCGTGTATTCCTGAAAAATCCGCCCATTCTCATTCTGGACGAGGCGACGAGTGCCTTGGACAACGAGAGCGAGCGTCTGGTGCAGGAATCTCTTGAAAAGCTGGCCAAGGGGCGCACCACCTTTACCATCGCGCACCGTCTGACCACCATTCGCAATGCCGACCGCATCCTGGTTCTGACCGAGCGCGGCATTGAGGAATCCGGCACGCACGCCGAGCTGATCGAAAAGGGCGGCATTTACAAGGAGCTGTACCAGCTGTACGCCGCGATGTAATAAAAATGCACACCGTGTGCAAAAAAGCCGGTGCATCCAAGGATGCACCGGCCTTTTTATGCCATTCAATTCCAAAGCAGGTCAAATACCTGAAAGACGTCGCCCGCTCCCATGACGATCACGAGATCGCCCTCGCGTGCCTCCTCGCGGATGGCGGCGGCCGTGGAGGCAAAGCTGCCGCAATAGCGCGCCTTCTCACCGATCCTGTCGGCCAGCTGAGCCGAGGATACGCCGTAGACGTTCTGCTCCCGCGCCGCGTAAATGTCGACCATAAACACGCGGTCGGCCTCTCCCAACGCCTCGACGAATTCGCGAAGCAAGCCTGCCGTTCGGCTGTACGTGTGCGGCTGATAGGCACAAAGCACGCGGCGGTATCCCATCTGCCGAGCCCCCTGCAGGGTAGCCTTGATCTCATCGGGATGGTGTCCGTAATCGTCGTAGATCTCAGCTCCGTTCAAGCTTCCCTTGCGCTCCATGCGGCGCTTTGCGCCACGGAAGTCGGCAAGTCCCTTGGCGATCTGCTCGGGATGAACGCCGACCAGAAACGCGGCCGCGGCCGCCGCCAGAGCATTATAGACGTTATGCTCGCCGCAAACGGATATGCTGATGCGGCAAAGCCGTGCACCGTAGCGGCAAAAATCGAAGGACGTGTTCCCCTTTTCGTAGCAGATCCGCTCAGCCGTAAATTCAGCCGGTGCAACAAGGGCAAAGCTATGTACCCTACCCGCAAAGCCCTCCATCGCTTGGAGGCACTCGCTGTCGTCGGCGTTGCAAAGCACGCCTCCCTCTCCGTCGGCTCGCTCGGCAAAGGCACGGAAGGAGCGGCGGATCTGCTCCATGCTGTGAAAATAATCCACGTGATCCATGCCCAGATTGAGGATCACGGCCAAGGAGGGATAAAAATCCAGGAAGGAATCCATATACTCGCACGCCTCAAAGAGGAAAACGCCGTCGGGAGAGCCGATGCGGCAGGAGGAGTGCGTCTTCTCGCAGAGCTCTGCTCCGCAAAGGACCGTAGGATCGCCCGCTTCTCCCAGAATGTGCGCACACATGGCGGTGCAGGTGCTTTTTCCGTGCATACCCGAAACGCCGATGCGCTTGGAAAAGCGCGCCATCAGATAGCCCAGATAATCCGAGCGGGAAAGAACGGGAAGTCCGCGGCAGATCGCCTCACGGTACTCGGGATTTGCCCCATCGATGGCTACGGTATAGACCACGGCGTCGTAGCCGTCCAAATGCGCGGCGGAATGTCCGCAAAAGATCTCAATGCCATCCTCGGCCAACGCCGCCGTCATCTCGCTCGCCGTGCGGTCCGAGCCGCCAACGCGATAGCCCTGCCGCTTGGTGATCCTGGCCAGAGCGGACATACTGATCCCTCCGACCCCGATGAAAAAGATGCCTTGACAGCTTCGGAGCATCCGCTCGATCGTGAGGGCTCCGTAATGTGTGTTCGGAAGTGCCACTTTTTCCTCCTTTCCCATGCGAAATATGAACTCAAAATGAACTTTATGATTATTTATGTCGGAATATTAACGCTTGTGTCAACATATGGGGGGTAAATTCACAAAAATATACGATTTCCTTTGCATATTTATCACAAATATGCTGTATACTGTATATATCCGAAAAAAACGGAAGTCTATCTTAGAACGGAGAACCAAACAAATGCAAATTACCGACATCAAAGTCAGAAAGCTCTTTGACGAGGGACCGATGAAGGCAATCGTTTCTGTCACCTTCGACGGCCAGCTTGCCGTCCATGACATTAAGGTGATCTATGCAAAGGAAAAGTTCTTCATCGTCATGCCCAGCCGCAAAAATCCCGACGACACCTACCGCGATATCGTACATCCCATCAACGCACAGTTCCGTGGGATGCTGGAATCCAGCGTGATCGCCGCCTACGAGGCCGCTCTTGAAGAGGCCGAGCTGGAGGCCGCGAGAGCCGAGCAGGCCGAGGGGATTCCCGAAACCGTCTGAGCCGTCGAAAAGCCAACAAACGAAGATCGCACTGCGGTGCGGTCTTTTTTTGCGCCCCTATGCGTTTTTCCTTGCCTATCGGGGAATGCGCCCGTGCGAGAGCAGAACGCTCTTGCCAAGCAGAGTGACCGTACCAAAGGAGTAGCCCTTTCCGTCCACGTCCTGCCCGATGCTTCCCGGATTAAACAGATAGATCGGCCGCTCCGTCACAAGACCGCCGAGCGCCGTGCCCGCAGGGATCACCTCGGCGTGCGGCAGGTGCGTGTGTCCGTACAGAACGATATCCGCCCCCTCTTGTGCGGCGTAGGCGAGAAGCGCGCCGCAACCGCTCTTGACCCCGAACCGATGGCCGTGCGTAAGGAGCAGGCGATGCTCGCCGAGTGAGAGCAAGCAAAGCTCTCTTTCCTCTCCCTCGGTGAAAAAAGGAAGATAGCCGTCGCAATTCCCTGCCACGGCGTAGAGCGCCGTCCTTCCGTCGGGAAGGTCGGGCAGGTCGCGCAATCCGTCGCCAAGGAACAGCAGGGCGTCCGGAGGACGCACCTGACGGCGCAGAGCCTCGCAGATGGCGGCCCGATTTCCGTGCGCATCCGAAATGACCAGAAGCTCCATGTCCGTTTCCCCCTTTTCCTTGGGTGTTCCCTTATTCATTATAGCATTTTTCGCTCGCCTTGTCTACGGATTTTGTGCAAAAAAATCCTATCCCTCTCTTTTTTTGTGTCCCCCGCAGGGAACGCTCCCGCAAGGCCGCTCATATACTGCCCTTGAACCTATCTCAGCGAAAAGGAGAACGCCTATGCAACTGGACAAACGAATGCTCGACCGTCTGCTCGGCATGAGCGACGAGCAGCTGGAGCATGTGATCCGTCAGATCGCAGAGGAAAGCGGCATCCCTGCGGAGCAGCTCGGTCTTGACCCCGCAAGCATCCAAAGCATCCGCCTGGCACTTGGTATGGCCAACGATGCAGATCTTGCGCGCCTGGGTGAGATCTATCAGCAATACCTCAGGGGCCGCCGTGAACGTTAACCGTAAAAAAGGAGGAATGCCGAATGCAAGACGCCCCTTTGCCTGCCTCTGCCCTCCCCGAAGCGCTTGGACGCCTGATGCGGGATCCTGCGCTTCTCTCGCGGATCGGCGAGATCGTCAACACGGCCTCCGCAAAGACACCTGCCGAGGAGGCTCCCGTTTCGGCACCAACGGCATCCGCCGCATCCGCAACGCCCCTCCCTGCGAGCAGCGCAGATCCTGGGCGCAGCGTTCCCTCGGAGGAGACGAACGCACTCCCTGCAGGAATTTTTCCCGCAGTCCCCGGTCCTGCCCTTTTGGAAATGCTCCCCACCCTACTCTCCTCCCTCGGCGGACACCCGACGTCGGGCAGTACCGGGCGCGGAAAAGGGCCGATGGCCGAGCGCGAGGCTCTGCTTTGCGCGCTCAAGCCCTTTCTCTCCCCCTCGCGGCGCGAGGCCGTGGACACCGTTCTCCGCGTGGCAAGGCTGGGGGAGCTTTTGCAACGCCTGCAGAGCGGACAGGAAAGGAGCTGATCACGTGTATTTTCGTTCACCCGATCCCGAGGGCAGACGTCGCGAGGAGATCCGCCTGCCTGAGCATTACGGCGGATGCGCCTTCTCGCGCAACGATCCTGCGCAAGAATCGCAAATCCCCACAAACGGGCAAAAAAGCAGATTAAATCAGCCTTCGTCCACCACACAATGCGAGAAAAAGGAAGAAAGCGGAGCATTTTCCACCACCGAGAAAAAAGCCGAGGCCTCACCCTTGCAGGAATCCGCTAAGGTTCCCGCAAGCGATCCTCCTCGGGAAAAGGGGCGCAGTCTTGCCCCCCTCGGATTTGGCGGGCTCGCGCTCGACGAGCTTCTGCTGCTCGGCCTGCTTCTGCTTTTGGGAAGAGAAGGAGAGGACGGCGAGGTCCTCTTGCTCCTGCTTCTTCTGCTGCTGTGCGGGGGTTGACCGATAGGCCTGAAAAAGTCCCTGATGGGGAGAGCGATTTCCCCAAAAGGGACTTGCTTTTTGTATGGAAATATGGTATGATGAAAAAAAGCAGGGCTTTTCCTGCCCTCAATACGATAAAAGGATCTCTTATGACGCAACATACAAAACGACTGCTTTTCCCCCGCCTTTTGCTCGGCCTTTTGATTTTGGCCAATATGGGGGCAATTTTCTTTTTCTCCTCACAAAGCGGCACGGATTCTGCCAAAACCAGCGGAACGGTGACCGAGATCTTCGTGCAAGTGACCGTGCCCAATTTTGATTCCCGCCCCCAGAAGGAGCAGGAAAGCCTGCTCAAGTCCTTTCATCCCCACCTGCGTGACCTTGCACACGCCGTGGAATTCGGAAGCCTTGGCGCCCTCGTCTTCCTCTTCGTGATGACCTTTGGCGGAAGCGCACTCTTTCCGTATTGCACCGCACTCGTCTTTACCCTCTTCTACGCTTGCCTGGATGAGCTGCACCAGCTTCTCCCGACGGGCCGAGGACCAAATCTTGCGGACGTGCTGATCGACCTCTCGGGCGCACTGGTAACCTGCACGCTGCTGCTTCTTCTTTTGCTCCTGCTCCGCAGGAAGGGGAAGGCCTATTTTGCCGTTCCCTTAACCGTCACGCACTATTCCCTGCCCCTCTTAAAAGCGCTTCCCGTGCAGAGGATCGCCGTGTTGAGCGACCTGCACCGCGCAAAGGCTGACGGCGTGATCGCGCTTCTGCGCGAGGAAAAGCCCGATCTGATCCTCATCCCGGGAGACCTGATCGGCAGTAAGCGGCTGCAGGATCCCACGGCCGAGGGGTACGTCCTCCTTAAGGCCGCCGCAGACCTCGCCCCCACCTTTTATTCACTCGGCAATCACGAGATCTCCTGCGCACAAAGCCATTTGCCCTTTTCCCATCCCCGTCCCGTTCCCCTTAGCGACGAGGTCCGCACACGCATTCGCGCGTGCGGTGCAACGCTTCTCGAAAACGAGAGCGTTCTGCACAAGGGTATGCGCCTCTGCGGCCTCAGCTCGGGCATTCACGGTCGCAAAAGCAGCCCCGACAAGGAGGCTCTCGCCTCCTTTGAGCAGGCGGAGGAGGTGCGCATCCTGCTCTGCCACCATCCCGAGTACTTTGCTCCGTACGTCTCCTCCACCGGCATTGAGCTCACCGTTTGCGGACACGCGCACGGCGGACACTGGCGCTTCCTTGGCAGAGGCCTTTACGCCCCCGGGCAAGGTCTCTTCCCGAAATACACGGGCG
>JAFNVK010000112.1 GCA_017379815.1 Clostridia bacterium | reverse complement strand
TTTTCCGTAAGTGGTCAAATCTGTGGTCAAAACATTTTGTCGGTGTTTTTTTGAAAAGGGTAACATCCGAAAAAGTGAGTGTTTTCAAGGGTTTTCAGCGTTTTAGAAAACTGACGGCAGGAAACCGACTGCGTGCTCCCAAACCAGGCGCGCTACCAACTGCGCTACATCCCGGCGTTATGCGTGCTCCTTATTATAGCAGATTTTTCGCTTGCTGTCAAGGGCAGGGTGGAAAAATCTCTCGCTCTGTCGCTTGAAAATCCGCTTCCTGCGAGTGCTGTCGCCTCTTTTTTTTGTCGAGGCCTTGCCTTTTGTGCATATCCTTCCTTTTTCTTGACAGGATACCTGTAGTATGGTATAATTCTTTTGTAGAACTTGTCCGCGGAGTGGGATCTCCTCGGGCGGGAAGGGGGACTTTCTTGAAAAAAACACGGTTGAATTACGTTAAGCATATTTTGATGCCTTGCTTCTTTTTCTCAGCGATCACGGGTATTCTCACGGGTGCCTTGGTCTTTGCCTTTAAGGTGGCGGCGACCTTTGCCGTCTCGCTCTCCGCGGAGATCTATGCCTTCGTTCGGCAAAATCCGCTCTGGCTGCCGCTCCTGCTTCTCGGTGCGGCGGTGCTCGGTCTTGCCGTGGCCCTTTTGCTGCGACTTGCTCCCGAATGCCGCGGCGGCGGTATTCCGACCTCCATCGCCATCGTGCGCGGACTGATCGAATTCAAATGGCTCAAAAGCTTGCTCGTGCTGTTTGGCTCGGCGCTTCTGACCTTTCTTGGCGGCATTCCCCTGAGCAACGACGGCCCCGGTGTGCAGATGGGCACGGCCGTGGGGCGGGGAACGGTTCGTCTGCTTGGCAAAAAGAACATGGCCTGGGATCGCTATATCATGACGGGTGGAGCCTGCGCAGGCTTTGCCGCCTCGATCGGCGCGCCGCTGACCGGTCTGTTCTTTGCCTTTGAGGAGGCACACCGCCGCTTTTCTCCCATGCTCTTTATGGTTGCAGGCATCAGCGTGGTCTCCGGATCGATGACCATGCATGCCCTTTGCGATCTTGCCGGCATCTCGCCTGCGATCTTTCATTTGCATATCGACGCCGTCCTTCCCTTGAGGGAATACTGGATCATTCTTGTGATCGGCATTCTCTGCGGCATTTTTGCCATGCTCTTTACCAAGCTTTACTCCGTGATCTCGGAGCTTCTCCGCGAAAAGCTGAAGCGTGTGCCGAATGAAGCAAAGCTCGTCCTGGTCTTCGTGGCGGTCGCGCTGATCGGCTTTGCCTCCTCCCGGTTTATCGGCTCGAGTGAGGCTCTGATCGAGGAGCTGGTGCGCGGACAGGGCGTGTGGTATCTTCTGCTTTTGTATTTTGGCGTTCGCGCGCTTTTGCTGATCCTGTCCAATGCCTCGGGCGCACCGGGCGGACTTTTCTTCCCGACCCTCGTGCTGGGTGCCTTGATCGGTGCACTCTGCGCGCGCCTCTGCATCGGCTTTGGCCTGCTTGGGGAGGAGTATTATACCGTTCTGCTTACTGTGGGTATGGCATCCTTCTTCAGTGCCTCGGCACGCACGCCCATCACGGCGCTCCACTTTGCGCTCGAGGCGCTTGGCGCCGAGCCGAACATTCTGGCCGTCACGATGGGAGTGGCCGTCTCCTTCCTTGTCATTGAGATCTTTGGCGTTCCCGCCTTCAACGAGACCGTTCTTGAGGCACGCGTGGAGGAGGAAAACGAGGGCAAGTCGGCGCAGGTCATCGACACCGAGCTGACCGTCCGTGCAGGCTCCTTTGCGGTGGGCAAGGAGATCCGCGACGTGCTCTGGCCGCCCACCTGCGTGATCCTTTCGGTGGATAAGAGCCCTACGCATCACGGCGGATTGACGGGCATCTCCGAGGGCGACGTCCTGCACGTGCATTACCGCACCTACGATCCGCCCGTCACCATGCGGCGTCTGGAGGATCTGGTCGGCCCGCAGGAGGGGAGCGCCCGTATTTCCATGCACGAGAGAGGAAGCAGCGAGCAGATCCCCGATAACTGAGCCGAGCTTCCGGCAGTACACCGCAAAAAATGCGTAAAAATTTTGTTTTTGTCAAAAACGCCTATTACATTTTTGGAAAAAATGTGCTATAATAAAAGCAGGGAAACCTTTTTTCAGAACAGGAGGGCGTGTTATGTTTCAACCGGAGGAATACGTGTTTTACGGATCGGGTGGAATCTGCAGGATCACCGATATTCAGACGGCACCGCTGGACAATATGCCCGCGGACCGTCGCTATTACGTGATGCAATCGATCCATGATCAGAGCGGCGTGATCTACGTTCCCGTGGACAGTGAGTGCGTCTTTTTGCGTCGGCTTCTCAACCGCGAGGAGGCAGAGGCCCTGCTCGATGAGATTCCTGCCGTAGGCACGATCGAGGAATCCAACGCCAAGCTTCTGCGCAACAAATACACCGAGGCTATGCGCACGCACGAGCCTCTCGAATGGGTGCGCGTGATCAAGACCGTTCACCGCCGCACGGGCGAAAAGGCAAGCCGCGCGCAGCGTCTCTCCGAAACCGAGCGCTCCTTTGCCGAAAATGCAAAGCGCTATCTCTATTCCGAGCTGGCTCTGGCGCTTGGCCTTAAGGAGGCAGACATGGAGAACTATATCACGGAGCATATCCGCCAAATGGCCTAAGATCGGCCGCGACAATAAAAGAAGGGAAGTATTCAGCATGAAGATTGCACTGATTGCACACGACAAGAAAAAGGATGCGATGATCGAGCTTGCCGTTCGCTACAAGGACGTTCTCTCGCAGCACGAGCTTTGTGCCACGGGCACCACGGGCACGCTGGTGATGGGGGAGACGGGGCTGCCGATCAAGCGCATGAAGAGCGGACCTCTCGGCGGAGATCAGCAGATCGGCTCGATGATCGCTGAGGGAAAGCTGGATATGGTGATCTTTTTGCGTGATCCGCTTACGGCACAGCCGCACGAGCCGGACGTTTCCGCTCTGCTTCGCCTTTGTGACGTGCAGAACATTCCGCTGGCCACCAACGTCAACAGCGCAAGGATCATGCTCGACCACATCAATGAGGAGTCGCACTCCTGAACGAAAAGAAAAGAAGAAGGATAGCACTATGCCACAAGGGCGGGTGCTATCCTTTTTTCTTCTTTTTTTGTCGTCAGGAGGGTGAGGATACGCTTTCCTCTTTGAGTTCGCGGATGGCTTGCTTTAGGGCCTTGGCAGAGCGGTCAAGGGCGCTTTCCTCCTCCTCGGAGAGCGGGATCTCCAGCACCTGCTTGATTCCCGAGCGGCCCACGATGCAGGGCAGGCTCATATACACGCCGTCCAGTCCGTAATGCCCATCCACCAGAGCGGATACCGGCAGAATGCTGTTTTCATCTCGCACGATCGCGGCGACGATGCGCTTGATCGACTCGGCGATGGCGTAGTAGGTTGCGCCCTTGGCCTCGATGATCTTATAGGCGCTTTCGCGGACCTCACGGAAGAGACCGTCCAGCACGCTCTTTTCGTATCCTCGGCCGCAATCCTCACAGTAGCGGTGCAGATCCACGCCCGAGACGTTGGCCGAGGACCAAACGGCCAGCTCACTGTCGCCGTGCTCACCGATAATGAAGGAATGCACGTTTCGGCTGTCCACGCCGAGATGATTGCCCATCAGCTGCTTCAGCCGCGCCGTGTCCAGCACGGTTCCCGAGCCGATCACGCGGCAGGCGGGGAAGCCCGACACCCGATAGGTCACGTAGCTCAAAACGTCCACGGGGTTGGTCACCACCAGAAGGATCGCGTCCCGATTGTAGAGTGCGATGTTGCCGACGATGGATTCAAACATGGCGGCGTTTGTGCGCATCAGATCCATGCGCGTTTCCCCGGGACGCTGGTTTGCTCCGGCGGTGATGATGATCAGACCGCAGTCGGCAAGATCGGCATAGTCGCCGGCATAAATGTCCATGGGGGAATGGAAGGGAAGTCCGTGTGCCAGATCCGAGGCCTCTCCCTCTGCTTTTTTGACGTC
>JAFNVK010000111.1 GCA_017379815.1 Clostridia bacterium | reverse complement strand
ATTGCGGACGCCCTGCTCTCCGTGGTGCTGGTCACGCTCCTCATTCCGCGCCTCGGGATCCTCGGCTACGTCGTGACCATTTACGTCTCCGAGCTGCTCAACACGGTGCTTAGCGTGCACCGTCTGCTCTGCATCCGCCCCTTACAGGTAAAGCTCTTCAAGTGGGTCTACAAGCCCCTTCTCTCCATCGTCGGAGCAACCGCCGCGGCAAGACTGCTGCTCTCACGGATGGGTCGGCTTCCCCAAAGCCCCTTCGCCGTCATCAGCCTTTGCTCGGCCCTCACCCTTGCCCTCTATCTGCTTCTTCTCCTGCTGACGGGAGGACTTGAGCGTGAGGATCTGCGCTGGCTGCTCTCGCTCTGCAGCCCGCGAAGGAGAGAGCCGTCAGAGGAAAAGCCTGCGGAACTGCCTGCCCTCAAGCGCCGCCGCAAGCGTGGGCTGAAGGAGGGTGACGTCGGCCACGAGTGAGTGCGGCTTCTTCTCGGGATCGTCCTGCAGCATGGGAACGAAATACACGCACTTGCGCGACAAAAGCGTGGCAATGTTGCGCAGATTGGCCGAGAGTGCATCGTTTGAGGCAAGTGAAATGATCAGGGGAGCGTCACGGCGCAAATGCGCCTTTGCCGCCATGCAGACCGCCGTATCGGTGATGCCGTTGGCGATCTTGGCCAGCGTATTCCCCGTGCAGGGCGCAAGGATCAGAGCGTCCAATCGGATGGCAGGACCGAGCGGCTCGGCATCCACCACCGTGTGAATGATCTCCCTTCGGCAAAGCGACTCTACGGCGTGCCGAAGCTCCTCCGCGCGCCCAAAGCGCGTGTCGGTGCGCCAAACCGTTTCGCTGAAGATGGGCTGGATCTCATAGCCGCTCTGCACCAGTCGCTCAAGCTCGCGCAGGGAGCTTGCGTGCGTGCAGAAGGAGCCGCAAAAGGCATAGCCTAACATTCTACTTTCCTCCCTTCTCTGTCTCCCCTCGGGAGCACGGTCGATCGATCAGCTCTCCGAGAAGCTCTGCGAGCGTTTGTCCAAGGATCTCGCCCGCGCTCTCGGGCGCGTACCTTCCGGGAAGTGCGCTTCCCCAAACCGTCTTTATGCCCAAGGCAGAGGCCGCCGCACGGTCCACCCCGCCGGGAGGCGAGGCAAGATCCACCAGCAGGCACTCGCGCGGAAACTCCCGAAGCACGCTCTCCGAAAAGAGGGGATGCGGCACCGTGGAAAAGAGAACGCGAAGCCCTCGCGGGAGAGAGGACAGGCAGGAGTGTCCCTCCCGATCGGTCAGGGGGAGCGCCTTGGCACCCTGCAGCACGGCCAGCGCTCTTTGCTCCGCACGTCTGGCATATACCGTTACCCTTGCCCCCAGAGCGTGCAGCTTTTGCGCGAGGAGCGAGCCGATGCGGCCGTAGCCGACGACCGCTATCTCCGCACCGTCAAGCGTTACCGGCAGCTCTGCCATGGCGATCGCGATCGCGCCCTCGGCCGTGGGAAGTGCGTTGCGCAGCTGCAGGACCTCGTTTTCCAGATAATCCGCCCACCGTATTTCTCTCTCCTCCGCGCGGCGGCGAACGGTTTCCGGCAGGCGTCCGCCAAGCAGAAGGATTCCTTTTTTCAGCTCTCCGAGAAGCACGTCAAGGCGTATTCCCTCCGCATCCGCAGAATGCGGAGCAAACACGCGCACGCCGTCTGCCGAGCAAGGAAGCGGAAGCAGAACGGCGTCCGCCCCCTCGATCGCCTCGTGCCAATTCCTGCAGGAACGCGCCGGCGCATAGCGCTCCTCAAGTCCTTCAAGTCCCCATACCCGAACCTCGTACTCCTCTGCAAGCCTTCTTGCCACAAAAGCCTGTCGCCCGTCGCCACCGAGCAACGCAAGCCGGATCTTCCCTTCCATGCCGTCACCCTTTCTCCGCCAAAGGCGGCCTTTCTCCACTGTCCGATCCCAAAAGGCAGGCGGGATCGCCTTAACAGAGTATGAAAAAAAGCCGCCCTTCGACACCGAAAAGCGGCTTTATGGAAGATGGATGCGGATGCGCTCGGGAGCATAGCGAAGCACTCCGTCGGGCAGGGGCGCGGGGAGAAGGGGCAAAAGCCTCTCCGCCTCAAGGATCACGCAATGCGCGTTTTCGGAAACGGCGGGCAGATTGGTGCGGTTCTCTGAGGTGAGACCGTCGTCAAGGGCGGTGATCACGTCGGCCGAAAGCGCAAGGTTTTTGATCTGCGAGGCAAGCGGCGAGGCCATGGCCGCCATGTTGAAGAGAAGCACGCGGTGTCCGTTGACCTCCAGCGCGCAGAATTGGCCCAGGTGGTCGGTTCCCTTACCCTTTGCCCGATCGGTCGCGGAGATCACCGCCACCTCCTCGGGGAGAGCATCGTAGCCGTAATGCACGCGTATGCCGTAGAGAGACGCCTCCTGCTCCATGCGCATGGCCATGGCACGCTCCCAATCGTCGCGCGGAACGGGCAGGTGCAGATTGCGGATGCGCATGGCCGTGGCGTTTTCCTGCAGGACGTAGGGCTGAAGATTGGCGTATCGGGTAAAGACCAGATCGCCAATCTCCGTGGCGTTGACCTCGCGCGCGGCGAGACGAAGATCGTAGGCCTTATCGTAGCGTCCGCCCGAGAAATCCACCGCTACCGCAACGCCGTCCTTGACAAACAGGCAGATACAGCCGTCGCTCTTGTTGACGTACACCATATCCGCCTCATCCGAGGGAAGATAGGCTACGCCGAGAGCGATCGTGATCGCGACCAGCGCCGTTGCGCAAGGCATAAGCCAGAGCCAATGCCGCTTGCGGATGCGCACGAGCGCGAACAGGACGACAACGCCTCCAAGGATAGCCACGGCGACGCGCGGAACCGTCTCGGTAACGGCAAGCATCGCTCCCTCCACGGCGGAAAACCAGCCCGCAATGCGAAGCATTCCCTCCGCACAGAGGGAGCAAAGCGAGACGAGGGGCGCGCAGGTAGGAAAAAGAAGCACGCCGATCGAGAGCACCAAAAGCACTGCCGTGGGAAGTGAAAGCACAAGCGTTGCGGGAATGGCAAAAAGCGAGACCTCACCAAAGACGAAGACCGTCAGCATCAGCATGGCGATATTCACGGTCACGCCGACAAAGACCGCCGAGATCGCACCCCGCCCAAGGCGCAAAAGGCGCTTGGCAAGACTCGGCCAGGCATCCTTCTCGCGCAT
>JAFNVK010000110.1 GCA_017379815.1 Clostridia bacterium | reverse complement strand
ACTTTCCTTACAGGAAGATAGCAAGATTTCAAGCGAGATCCCGCGCGTCCTGCGGACGTGCGCTTTTGCTTGCTCGTTTCACTCGACCCGCAAAAGTTCGACTACGGCTTCGCCTTCGCTCAGGATGACAGACAGAGGGATTGTGCGGTTGTAACATGAGCCTCCCTCCGAGAGGGAGGTGGCAAATGCGGAGCATTTGACGGAAGGAGCCTGCGCAACTTTGGAATTTGTGCGCGCTTTATTCTGCACGCACTCTCCTTCAGTCGCCTTGCGGCGCCAGCTCCCTCCCGGAGGGAGCCTAAAATTAGTCCCGCTTGGTCGGGCGATCAATGATCGCCCCTACGGGGTTGGAATCTTATGCCCCGCCCTTTTATTTCTCTACGCCGTAATACTTCTCCAAAATTCTTGCCGCGGTGAGCGAAGCATACTCGCCCGAATATCCCTGCTCCAAGACCACCGAGACCACGATCTCGGGGGCGTCAAAGGGCGCGGCACACACGAACAGCGCGTTCTCACACGCCTCCGAGGTCTGTGCCGTTCCCGTCTTTCCGCCAACGGCTACGGGAAGAGAGGACAGGTTGCGGTTCGCCGTCGCGTGGCTCGTTACCATCTCGCGCATTCCCGCAAACACCGTTGCCCGGACCTCCTCCGAAAGCGTAAGCCTTGAGAGCACCGTCTCCTCGCTCTGGCGATAGACGAACGTGGGCGCGGCACTTCCCGGCGCGTAAACGCTGTGCAACAGGTGCGCCGAATAGCGCGTTCCGCCGTTAGAGATCGTAGACAGATAGCAAGCCAACTGCACGGGAGAGGCCATGTGATCCGACTGTCCGATGGCCGCCTGCAGCGTGTTGCCGGGCTGCCACTCCTCGCCGTTGATCTCCTGGCGGTAAAGAGGACCGGCTAAGATCCCGTCCGTGCCGCCGATCTCCAGCCCCGTTCGCTCGCCAAAGCCGAGCGAGGTGAGATATTGATTCATCGTGTCGATGCCCATGCGGTAGCCAAGCTCGTAGAAGAAGCAGTTGCAGGACACCGCGATGGCCGTCTTTGCCGTGATGTAGCCGCGGTGCGAAGCCCCGTAGGTGGAGCATTTCGGCTGATATCCCGCGTAGCGCGTGTAAACGCCGCCGCAATAGAGCTCGCTGGCCCTTGAGATCTCGCCCGAAAGCATTCCCGCCACGGTGACGCCCGGCTTGATGGTAGAGCCGGGAGCGTACGCACCGTTGATGGCGCGGTTGATCAGAGGCTGGGCAGGGTCTGCCGCCAGCTCGTTGTAAAAGAGATTGTAGGTGTTCAGATCGTAGGTGGGATAGGACGCGATCGCCAAAACCTCAAAGGTCTCGGGATCCATCGCCACGGCCGCACCCGCGTCGCACCCCGCGCCGTACATGGCGTAGCCTGCCGAGCGGTCGGTGACGAACTTCACGTTCTCACGAAGGCCGTCCTCGGCGGCGATCTGCAGGTCGATGTCGATGGTCAGATAGACGTCGTTCCCCGGCACGGGCGCCTGCAGGACCTCCGTGTGGATCACGTTGCCCGCCGCATCCAGCTGAATGCGGAGCTTGCCGTCAACGCCGCGCAGGTAGCTCTCAAAGGCGTACTCACACCCCGACTTGCCCACCGTGGCGTTCATCAGGTATCCCTGCTCGTTGTAGTATTCCCACTCCTCGGAGTAGATCGGTCCGGTCTGCCCGAGAATGTGCGAGGCGTAGCCCGGATAGGCGTAAACGCGCTCGGCGTTCATCAAAAAGTTGGTTCCCTTAAGGTTCTGCTCCTTGACGTGTGCGATCAGGGAAAGCCCCACGTCCTCGGCCAGCGTATAGTCCTCGGATACGCCAAAGCGCTTGGCGTCCATGTCGTAGCGGATGCGGATCAAGAGGTCCACCTCGTCGTCATCGTAGAGCCGAGCGCCCTCGGCATCCTTTTCCCGAAGGCCGTATTCCGTAAGGTAATGCTCCACCAGCGTCTCCACGGTGATCTCGCCCTCAAGGCCGAGATCCTTCCAGACGCGCGCAAGACGGTAGTACGGGATCGAATCGCGGTCGGCCATCTCCTCGCTCCAGGTATAGTAAGGATACGCGCCGTCCAAGGGAAAATACTTCTCCACCCATTTTTCACTCTCCCCCGTTTTCTGCATGGCGTCGAGCAGAGTGAGCAGCACGCGGTTGGCCTCCTTGTCCGGGAGCGCGGAGAAGGACTCGTGCACCACCATCAGATCGTAGGAAAAGCGGTTTTCCACAAGAGCCCGTCCGTTGCGGTCGTAGATCTGTCCGCGCGCGGCCTGGATCGTAACGGTGCGCGTCTGCACGCCAAGCTCGTAGTCCAAGCCGCGCCCGGCGATCTGCAGATAGAACAGGCGGCCGAGGTAGATCACCGAGATCAGGCAGAAAAGAGCCGCCACGGCCAGATATCGCCAAACGTATTGTCGCTTCATGCCTCGTCCTCCTTTCGCCTGCTTTCTTGTAAGAATTTTGTTGAATACACTTGCTTTCTTTTTTTGAAAAAACGGTTTTTTGCTTGCTTTGTTTTCCCCGTCGGTAAGGCGCGTCAGGCAAGAAGCGCCATGGCGAAGAAGAAGACGCAGACCGCAAGGAAGCACCAGACGGCCGGGTTGAGCAGCAGCACGCGTGCCCATTCCCTCAAGGTGAGCGTGCGCTCGCCCCGACGGAAGCGGATCATGCGGCGCAGATGCAGGATTGCAAAGGGGAGCGACACGAGAACGGCCAGCATAAAGAGGTAGTAGCTCGCCATCATCGAAAGTCCGCCAAAGGAGCGAAGAAGACCAAGCGCAGGATCGGTCTCAAGCAGGGAAAGATCCAGCTTGCGCAGCATGGCCGTGGTGTAAACGGTGCCCACCAGATTGACCGCCATGTGCAGAGCCACGGTGTAGCGCAGCTTGCCCGTGCGGATATAGACGTAGCCAAAGACCACGCCCACTGCCGCGGCGTAAAAGAACTGATAAAAATTGCCGTGCACAAGGCCAAAGACCACGCCCGAGAGAAGGACGGCAGGCAGGTCGCCGTAAATGGCGAGACGGTCGATGAGCAGCTTGCGGAAGAAGATCTCCTCCAGGATCGGGGCAAGAATGCCCGCGAACAGGAGCGTCAGCCAGAGGGGCGAGCCCTCGGTCACGTCCTGCAGAGCGTTCTCGGGCATCTGCCCCGAGAGTGCGCCCACGGCAAAATTGAGCGCTGTGCCGAGAAAGCTGCCGAGATAGGTGAGCCCAAAGCAGAGCGAGAGAAGCGCGAGCCAGGTGGGAAAGGAGATCGCCTTGCACGCAAGCTCCCGCTTGGGCACGAGACGGTAAAGCAGGAGCGATAGGGGCATGGCCACAAGATACATGGGGAGCATGGAAAGCACCAGGGACACGCCCGGCAGGTCGAGCAAGCGGGGAGACGCGGCCGCGATGAGGGTAGCGATCAGCGCTTGCAGAACCGAGGAGAGCAGAAAGATAAAGGCCACCGCAAGGATCGGAAGACCGATCTGCAGGTGATCCGCACGCAGAGAGCGCTTCTCTGCCGCTTCCTCCGGCGCGCCGTTGCGCTTGGGATCAAATTGTCCGTTCATGCTCAAAGCCCCTCCTTTCATGCAGGGTGATCGCGCCTCACCGGGCGCGGAAAAAGAAAAGCAAACCGTACGATTGTTTTTTTCGATAGAGGCTCGGTATTACCTCTGGGAAAAGGTAAAGACAGAGGCATAGCATTTCACTTTGCGAAAAAGCAAAGATAGAGGCACTGCACCTTACTTTGTTAAAACGTGCGGAAGACAGCCTCGAAGCCGCCTTCCGCAGATGTCTCTTTGATTGTCGGCAGAGCTTATTTCACCTTGTAGCGCACGAACTCCGAGAAGTCGCCGCCCGTGCTTTGCAGCATTCTGCCAAGTCCCGTGCAAACGCACTCCATCGGCTTCTTGGCCACGGTCACCCGTATGCCGGTCTGCGCACGGATCACCTGATCCATGCCCGGGAGCAGCGCGCCTCCGCCAACCATAACGATGCCAAAGTCAAAGATGTCGGCCGCAAGCTCGGGAGGGGTCTCCTCCAGCGTGCCCTTGACCATCATGAGGATCTCCACGAGAGGCTCGCGGATCGCGTGACGGACCTCGTCCGTGGTGACCGTAACCGTTTTGGCAAGTCCCGTGCGCAGGTCGCGTCCGCAGACCTCCATGCTACCGCGGTCAAGTCCCTTTATGGCCGT
Source organism: Clostridia bacterium (assembly GCA_017379815.1). Taxonomy (GTDB): domain Bacteria; phylum Bacillota; class Clostridia; order Oscillospirales; family CAG-272; genus UMGS1865. Next base: position 1,349 of record JAFNVK010000110.1, on the reverse strand, counting down.
GCCCAGCTTGCGCTTGAGCATCTCGGCCGTGATCTCGCCGATGAGCAGGTTGCGATGCTGCTTGAGGAAGGAGACGATGGCCAGATCCATCTCGTCCCCCGCGATGCGAAGGGAGTTGGATTGCACCACGCCGCCAAGGCTGATGACCGCCGTTTCGGACACGCCGCCGCCAAGATCGATGATCATGGCACCGCGCGCCTTGGAGACCTTGATGCCCGCGCCCACCGCCGCCGCGATCGGCTCGTCGATCAGACCCACGTTTTTGGCGCCTGCCTCGAAGGTGGCGTCCTCCACCGCGCGCCGCTCGACCTCGGTGACCCCGTAGGGAATGCACACCAGCGCCGACGGACGGTTGAAGAGCGAGACCATGTCCATGCGGGCAAAGAAATCGCGCAGCATCAGCGAGGTGACCTCAAGGTCGGTGATGACGCCGTCCTTCAAGGGACGGAGCGCGCGAAGATTGCCCGGCGTTTTGCCCAGCATCCGCTTGGCCGTCACACCCGAGGCGATGACCTCGTGCGTGGCACGGTCGATGGTGACCACGGAGGGCGCGCGCAAAACGATGCCCTTATCCTTCTGGCAGATCATCGTATTCGACGTGCCGAGATCGATTCCGATCTGCTTTGCCATGCGCTTGTCCTCCCTTCCCTGCGGATTTTTGGCGTTTTTGCCCGAATTATCGGATAAAATCTAATTATTCATTTTATTATAGCATAAAAAAATGCGCTTGACTACCCCTTAGAGCAAATTTTCTCCGAAAATTTCGCCGTGCAGGCGGTTCAGACAATGCACGGGGAGGCCGACCACGTTAAAATAGCAGCCGTGGATGCCGCGGATCCATGCCGAGGCTCTGCCCTGAATGGCGTAGGCGCCTGCCTTGTCGTAGGGCTCGTCCGAGTCGAGGTAGCGAGAGAGCGAGGCCTCGGGGATCTCGTCAAACTCCACCTCGGTGACCTCGTGCGAGAGCGCGATCCGCTCCCCCGAGATAAGGCAAATGCCGCTGATGACGCGATGACGTCTGCCCGAAAGAGAACGGAGCATCCGCTCGGCGTCGGCTCTGCCTTGCGGCTTGCCGAGGATCTCACCATCAAGGGCGACGACCGTGTCCGAGGAAAGGATTACCGTGTCCGCGGTCAGCTCGCCCCTTTCGCGAAGGAGGGCTGCCACGGCCTCGCCTTTGCGGCGGGAGAGAAGCTCCACGAGCTCTTCGGGATCGGTGACGTCGCTCCTCTCGTCGGTTTCGGCGGTCACAACTTCAAAAGGAATGCCGAGGTTTTGCAGGATCTCGCTCCTGCGCGGCGATTTGGATGCCAATACGTAATGCTTTTTCATGGTTTTTTCCTTGTCTT
>JAFNVK010000109.1 GCA_017379815.1 Clostridia bacterium | reverse complement strand
TAGTTGCAGATGGTGAGCTCGGTGTCGATATCGAACAGGTGGATCTTGTTGTTCTCCAGAACGATTTCGACGTCGTCACCCGGGCGAGCGGTGGAGGTCGGCTCGACGCGAGCGGTCAGAGCGTTGCCCAGAACGTTCAGGTACAGGTAGGTCTCCGCACCCATCAACTCGGTGACTTCGGTGTTGGCCATAACCTTGCACTCCGGCATCGCCTCGAGGTAACGGGGCTCGTCGTGCACGTCTTCCGGACGGATACCCATCAGGACCTTCTTGCCGACGTAGCCTTCCAGCACGCCGCCTTCGTTCTTGGAATCCGGAAGCGGGATGATGTTCTGACGCTCGTCGTTACCGAAGGAGATGGCAAACTTGTCGTCCTTCTTGATGAGGGTCGCCTCGACGAAATTCATCTGCGGGCTGCCGATGAAGCCGGCAACGAAGGTGTTGCACGGGGTGTCGTACAGCTTCTGCGGAGTATCGACCTGCTGCACGAAGCCGTCCTTCATAACCACGATGCGATCGCCCATGGTCATAGCTTCGGTCTGGTCGTGGGTAACATAGATGAAGGTGGTGCCGAGCTTCAGGTGCAACTTGGACAACTCGGTACGCATCTGCGCACGGAGCTTCGCGTCCAGGTTGGACAGCGGCTCGTCGAGCAGGAAGACCTTCGGCTCACGGACGATCGCACGGCCGAGCGCAACGCGCTGACGCTGACCACCGGACAGAGCCTTCGGCTTACGGTCGAGCAGGTGGGTGATATCCAGGATGCGGGCTGCATCCTCAACTCTCTTCTTGATCTGCTCCTTCGGAACCTTGCTCAGCTTAAGACCGAACGCCATGTTCTCGTAAACGGACATGTGCGGATACAGAGCGTAGTTCTGGAACACCATCGCGATCTTACGGTCCTTCGGTGCAACGTCGTTGACCAAACGGTCGCCGATAAACAGCTCGCCCTCGGAGATCTCCTCCAGGCCTGCGATCATACGAAGAGTCGTGGACTTACCGCAACCGGAGGGACCGACCAGAACCAGGAACTCCTTATCCTTGATTTCCAGGTTAAAATCGGAAACAGCGGTAACGCCGCCCGGGTACTTTTTGTAGATGTGTCTGAGGGATAAGCTTGCCATATTTTGTAATCCTCCTGAAATTCCCCTACTCGGGGGTATAATTTAACATATATATTGTACCAAAAAACAGCGAAAAATGGAAGAGGTTAATTCCCCAAAATTGCAGGAGAATAATTGTGCATAATGCACAATTTTTCGCGTGCGTTTTTGGTTTTCGGAACTTTTTACGGATTTGTTTTTTTAATATATTAAAACCAAAAGATGAAAATCAAGCCTTGGATTTGGACTTCATCGTCAGCGAGATGCGCTTCTTGGGAACGTCAACGCTCAGGACGCGAACCTTGACCACGTCGCCCACCTTGACCACGGCCGAGGGGTGCTTGACGAAGCGATCCGAAAGCTGGGAGATATGGACGAGACCGTCCTGGTGCACGCCGATGTCCACGAACGCACCGAAGTCAATGACGTTGCGCACGGTGCCCGTCAGCTCCATATCCGGCTTCAGATCCTCCAGACTGAGGATATCGTCACGCAGGACGGGAGGCGGAAGCGTATCGCGGATATCCCGTCCGGGCTTTTCGAGCTCGGAGACGATATCCTTCAGCGTGGGCACGCCGATGCCAAGAGCCTCGGCAACCTTGGAAAAGCCTGCGCCCTGCACCTTGGTGCCAAGATCCTTGAGGTTGCTTTCTGCCACGTCCTCCTTGGTGTAGCCGAACATCTGCAGAAGGCCTGCGGCTGCCTCGTAGGACTCGGGGTGAACGCCGGTATTGTCAAAGATCTCCTTCCCTCCCGGCACGCGCAAAAAGCCTGCGGCCTGCTCAAAGGCCTTGGCACCGATGCGCGGCACCTTGAGCAGCTGAGCGCGAGAGGAAAATTCGCCGTTCTCCTCGCGGTACTTGACGATGTTGCGCGCGGAGGTAACGTTGATGCCCGAAATATAGGAAAGCAAGGAATAGGAGGCTGTGTTGACGTCCACACCGACCGCGTTGACGCAATCCTCCACCACGCCGCCCAGAGCCTCGTCCAGGCGCGCCTGCTTCATGTCGTGCTGGTACTGGCCGACGCCAATGCCCTTGGGATCGATCTTGATCAGCTCGGCCAGAGGATCCTGCAGACGTCTTGCAATGGAGACTGCGCTTCTCTGCATAACGTCAAACTCCGGAAACTCCTCGGCGGCAAGCTTGGAGGCGGAATAAATGGATGCGCCTGCCTCGCTGACCACGATATACTTGACGCTCTCGGGGATCTCGCGCAAAAGCCCGGCAATAAAGATCTCGCTCTCCTTGGAGGCGGTTCCGTTACCGATGGCGATCACGTCCACCCTGTGGCGGGAGATCAAGCGCTTGATGATGGATTTACTCTTTTCGATCTCCTCGCGGGGCTTGACGGGATAGATCACGGCCGTATCCACGACCTTGCCCGTCTTGTCCACCACGGCAAGCTTACAGCCGTGTGCGTATCCGGGATCAAAGCCGAGAACGGTCTTGCCCTTGAGGGGGGATTGCATCAGCAGATGGCTCAGGTTGTCCGCAAAGAGCTTGATCGCGCCCTCGCTGGCCTGATCAAAGATGTCGTTTCGGATCTCGCGCTCGATGGAAGGTGCGATCAGACGGTCGTAGCTATCCATCACTGCGGCGGAAACGTACTTCTCTGCGGGGCTGCCGTTGTTGAGCAGGGTCTGCGAGAAGAGATAATTGAGCACGATCTCGGTCGCAACGGTGATGTTCACCTTGAGGAAATCCTCCTTCTCGCCGCGGTTGATGGCGAGAACGCGGTGCGGAAGCACCTTTTTGAGGGGCTCGCTGTACGCGTAATACTGCGCGTAGACCGAATCCTCCTCCTTGGCCTGCTTGGTGGAAAGAAGGCCGAACTCAAAGGTCAGACGGCGAAGCTCCTTGCGGAACTCGGCGTTGTCCGACACCTCCTCGGCGATGATGTCCTTTGCGCCTTGAATGGCTTCCTCAACCGAGAGAACACCCTTCTCCTCATTGATAAAGGCCTCTGCCGCTACCTCGATCGCGGGATCGTAGGAGGTCTGTTGCGCATAGATCAGCTTAGCCAGCTCCTCAAGGCCCTTCTCTCTTGCCACAGAGGCACGGGTCTTGCGGTGCGGACGGAAGGGACGGTAGATATCGTCCACCTCGGTGATGGTCTGCGCCGCGTCGATGGCCGCCTGGATCTCGGGCGTCATCTTCTCCTGCGCGGTGATCAGATCCGAGACCTCCTGCTTGCGCTTTTCGATGTTGCGCAGGAAGTTGAGGCGGTCGTTCAGATCACGCAGGACGTTGTCGTCCAGGCTTCCCGTGACCTCCTTACGGTAACGGGCAATAAACGGAATGGTATTTCCCTCGTCGATCAGAGCAACGGTCTTTTCGACCTGCTCAAGCTTAAGATGAAACTCTTGGGCGAGCCGTTCGAGAATGTTCATGAATGATAGAGATCCTTTCTGTTATGGATTTTCGGGCATCCGCGCCTCTTTTTGCAGGGTCTTCAGCTCCTCCTCGGTAAGAGGACGCCATTCGCCGCGCGCAAGAGACGGGTCAAGGGTCAAGGGACCGAAGGAGACGCGCTCCAGATACGTGATCTGGTTGTGTACCGCCTGCAGCATCAGCTTGATCTGGTGGTACTTCCCCTCCGTAATGGAAATATAGCCCTCTTTTGGATCGGTCAGCTCGACCGTGCAGGGCTTGGTGAGGTAGCCGCCGATATCCACGCCTCCCTCAAGAGAGGTCACGTCCTCCTCGGAAAGCGGAAACTTTACGCGGAAGGCATAGGTCTTTGTGACGTGGCTTTTCGGGGCGAGCAGGCGGTGTGAGAGAACGCCGTCGTTGGTCAGCAGCATCAGGCCAAGCGTGTGCTTATCCAGTCTGCCGCAGGGAAAAAGCCCGCGCGTGCGGTACTCCTCGGGCAACAGCTCCAGTACCGTCGGGTCTCTCCCGTCCTCGGTCGCGCTGACGTATCCGTCAGGCTTGTTGAGCATCAGATAGAGAAACCTTTGGTACACGGCGCGCACGCCGCAATAGAAGACCTCGTCCTTCTCGGGATCCACCTTGCAGTCGGGGCGGGAAACGGGCAGCCCATTGACCGTGATTTTGCCTGCACGTGCTGCGCGTGCCGTCTCGCTTCGGGTGGCAATACCGCATTCCGAAAGCATTTTGTCCAGTCGCATCCGATTCCCTCCTTGAAAAAATTCTAACTATATTATTATATCACACTTTGCTCTCTCTGTCAAGAAAAAATCTGCACCTGCCGCAAAAAGCACGGGTGCAGATCTTCTTTTTTTAGGATTAGCGCACCTCGATCTCGGTAACGGTCAATACGTTATCCACCACACGGAAGCGGACGTCGAAATGCATGAAGTAAAAGCCGTATTCCCGATCGGGATCGTTCTGGTAGGCGGGACGCGGATCTCCGCGCAGAGCGGCGATCAGTCCGCCAAGGCGATCCTCGGGGATCAGGTCGGAGAGTGCCTTGGGAAAGACCACCTCAAGATGATCCTCCGCCGTCTCCTCGGCAAAGCCCGCACGGGCGTCGGGACGGCAATCCGAAAGCGGAAGGTAGGGCTTGATGTCGTAAATGGGCGTGCCGTCCATCAGGTCGGCGCCCGAAACGCGCAGAACGGTTCCGCGGCGGTCATCGTAGACGATCTCGTCAAGACGAACACAGGAAAGACCGATGGGATTTGGGCGGAAGGGCGAGCGCGTGGCAAAGACGCCCATGCGCTTCTTTCCGCCAAGGCGCGGAGGCGTTACCGCCGCCGACCAGCCCTCTCGCTCGACCTGTGAAAAATTCCAGATCAGCCAGATATGCGAAAAGCCCTCCAATCCGCGAAACGCGGCGGGATCGCGGTAGGCAGGCTCCATCACGACCTCTGCCTTAAGCTCCTTGACCAGTCCGCTCTGGCGCGGAATACCAAACTTGGTGGGAAAATCCGATCGGATGCGCGCAATGATCTCCAGCTTCTCGGCCATGGCTCAAAGCAAGCGGCGGCGAAGCTCGTCGGCATCGCACGCGCTGAGATAAGCGGGAGGAATATCCAAAACCGTCTTGCAGCCGCACTGCCCCTCAAGGCTCATGCGATACGCCGCACGGGCGTAGGCCACAAGGACCGATGCGGTAAACTCGGGGTTGGAGTCCAGCTTGAGGCTATATTCGATGACGTGGCGGTTCTCTCCTTCAGCGCCGGTCCTTCCGGAGCGGATCACGGTTCCGCCGTGCGGAATGCCGCCGTGCTCCCGCTTGAGCTCCTCAAGAGAGATGAAGTGTACCGTGGTATCGTAGTCGGCAAAGTAATGCGGCATCTCGCAGATCTCGCGCTCGATGCGCGCCTTGTCCGCACCCTCCTTTGCCACAACGAAGCATTCGCGCAGATGCTTCTCTCTGGCCGTGAGCGTGGGATTTTCCCCTGCTCTTACCGCGCGCAGAGCCTCCTCTACGGGAATGGTGTACTGCTTGGCGTCAAGCACGCCCTCAATGCGGCGGATCGCATCCGAATGCCCCTGGCTCACGCCCTTGCCCCAGAAGGTATAGTCCGTGCCCTCCGGCAGGATCGCATTGGCATAGAGACGGTTAAGAGAAAACATTCCGGGATCCCAGCCGACCGAGATGACCGCCACGCGGCCACCCTCTCTTGCAGAGGCGTCCACGTTTGCAAAATGCTCGGGAATGCGCGCGTGCGTGTCAAAGCTATCCACCACGTGAAAGTGCTTGGCCAACTCGGGCGTCTGTACGGGAAGATCCTTGGCGCTTCCGCCGCAGAGGATCATCACGTCGATCCGGTCCTTCATTTCCGGGGCTATATCCGACGGGAGAACGCGCACGTCTCCCACCGTTTTTACCGTTTGCGGATCGCGTCGGGTAAAGACGGCAACAAGCTCCATATCCGGGTTTTGCCGAATGGCGCATTCCACGCCGCGGCCAAGATTTCCATATCCAAAAATGCCGATCCGAATTGCCATAGCATGACCACCCTTTCAAGATGCATCCTCGCATCATCGGTGTTTATTATAGCACAGCGCGTCTGCTTTTTCAATCCTTTTTTTGCAAAAATATCTGTTTTTTTGCTCCGAAAAGAGCAAAAAAAGAACGCCCGACGGGCGTTCTTAAAATTCCTTGAGCAAATGCTCCAGCGCCTGAAGCTTTTCATTGGCGTAACGGTAGGCCCCCTTAAAATCCTCGGTCTCGCGGCAGGCGATCTCAAGCTCGCAAAGGACCGTATACAGCTCGACCTCACGCAGAAGCTCCTCGGCCTGCAAAAGCGTGAGAAGTGCCTCCTTGGCCTCCCGATACTCGCCGCGCTCCATTTGCAAGCGGATGCGAACGTGCGAAGCGAAGAAGCTGCCTCCCTCCGCACTCTCCAGATAGCGCTCGGCAGACAAAGCGTCTCCGTCATCCAACGCATCAAGCGTATCCACGTAAGCCGAAAAAGGAGAGCTCCAGAAAAACGCGGGCTGCTTTTCCTCGTCTAAAAAATCCGAATAGAGCGTTGGCGAGATGCGGCGCATATAGCGGAAATAGACGCTCACCCTCGCTTCAAGCTGATCGGTGGGATACATGGTCTTGTCCGCATAGGAAAGTGCCTCGTCAAAAAAGCGGCATGCCGAGCGAAGCCTGCCTGCCCAGAATTCCTCCTCTGCGATACCGACGTCGCAGCTGGCGAGCAGCAAGCCGATCTCGTCATCCGCTTGCGGACAAGCCGAAATACACAGGCTTCGGCATCCTCGCAGATCCCCTGCCGTGTACGCACGCTTGATATTGGAAAAGCCCTGCATCTTGCGGTAGAGGGCTTCGTCCCCCTCCTCAGCCAGCAGAAAGCCTGCGGGAACGTTGAGGCGCCCCGCAATGTAAAGCACGGTAGAAAGCGAAGGATTGGCAGATCCGTTCTCAATGCAGCTCAACATATTCCGCGTGATCTGCGTGCCGGCAAGCTCGGCCTGTGTCATCAGCTTGGCCACGCGCAATTCACGAATTTTTTCTCCGATGCTCATGAGAACGAATCTTCCTTCCTTAACTCCCGTATCTCGAAACGGTTATTCTGCCTCGACCTCTGCCTCGGCATCCGCCTCTGCAACGGCATCCTTATAGGAATCCACGACTGCGCGGACCTTAGCCTTTGCGGCGGAGTAGGTGTTCTGCACCCCGACCTTGATGCGTGCGGGAAGCGTCTTAGCATTTCCGGCAACGATGCTGACCTTACCCTTGAGCAGCTTGCAATCCTTGATGAAGGTCTGCACGCGGCCGACCAGGGTCTTGGAGTAGATAAACTGATCCAGAAGGCCGTAGAGTCTGTCCATATTGGCATCCACAACGTCTGCGATGCGGTCTGCGGCCTCGGCATAAATGCCCTCCGCAGTGCAACGGGCCTGATCCATGCGGATCTCATACTCCTTCTGTGCCTTTTCCTCAATGGCCTTTGCCTTAGCAACGGCGGGCGCGAGGAGGTTGTTGTAGTCACCGTCCATTTTCTTCATCAGCTTATCGTAAAGCTCAAGCTTTTCCTCGACCGACTCATCGTTACCGGTGATCTTGTTCAGTCTGGCCTCAAGCTCGACGACCTGCTGCTGCAGCGTGGCCAGAGCCAGCGCCTTTTCCTGCAGCTTGGCCTCGGCGTCGCGGACGAACTGGTCGACCTCCGCCTTATCGTAGCCATTCAGCTTGTTTCTGAATTGAACCGTAATTTCAGACATGATGAAGTCCTCCGAATTTCTCATTTTGGGATCACTTTCCGATCCGTATCCAATTATACAATCTTATCATATCATATTCCGCGCGAAAAAGCAACTGTTTTTTCGCAAAAGCGTAAAATAATTTCGAAAATCACCTCGCAAGACCGCAAAAAGCAGCCTGCCTTTGGACCTTCCCCGTCCTCTTTTTTTGCTTTCTTTCAGAAAAAGCCGAGAGCAAGCCTTACGTCTTGCTCTCGGCAGTAGCCTATCGGGGATCAGTTGTCCTCTTCGAAATTGATCTTAATCTGCTTGGCCAGCGCCTTGCGGTGCTTGTCCATCAGAGTCTGGATGCGCTGAACGGGATTGAGCAGCGTGCTGATGGTCGCGTCGTTGTTGAGCGTGTCGATCAGGTAGGCAACGTACTTGCACATGTTGACCTCCACGAACCAGGGCTTACTTGCAAGCTCGGGACGGCGGTAGACCAGGTTGGTGGAAAGGATCTTATCAAAGACGCCCTCCTTGTAGCCCTGATCGAACTTGTCGCAGCCGTCGGTAAAGAGACCGAAGGTAGCAAAGCAGAATACGCGCTCGGCGCCCTTCTCCTTAAGCTGCTTGCACACGTCGAGCATGGATTCGCCCGAGGAGATCATGTCGTCCACGACGATCACGTCCTTGCCGTGCAGATCCTGTCCGAGATACTCGTGTGCCTCGATGGGGTTGCGTCCGTTGATGACGATGGAGTAGTTTCTTCTCTTATAGAACATACCGATGTCAAGGCCAAGCACGGAGCTGTAATACATGCAACGCGCCATAGCACCCTCGTCGGGCGAGATGATGGCCATGTGATCCTTGTCGATCTGCACGTCCGGAACGGCACGGCAGAGCGCCTTGATCATCTGGTAGGTGGGGCGAACGTTATCAAAGCCTGCCAGCGGAATGGCATTGGAAATGCGGGAGTCGTGTGCGTCGAAGGTAAGAATGTTCGAAACGCCCATGGCAACCAGCTCCTGCAGCATGAGTGCGCAGTCGAGCGACTCACGGCTGGATTTCTTGTGCTGACGTCCCTCGTAAAGCATCGGCATAATGACGGTCAAGCGTCTTGCCTTTCCACCGATGGCGGCAATAACGCGCTTCAGATCGGCATAGTGATCGTCCGGACTCATGGGAACGTTCATGCCGTACATCTTGTAGGTGACGCCGTAGTTGAATACGTCACAAATGATATACACGTCCTTCGAACGAGCCGATTCGTGCAGGATTCCCTTTGCCTCACCGGAGCTGAAGCGAGGGCAGTCTGCCGAGAGGATAAAGGTATCCTCGTCCGCGCTGCTATGTCTGCGCCAGTCCTTGAGATAGCTGTCCACGTTTGCTGCGAATTGCTCGCAGCCGCGCATTGCGATTACCGCAAGCTCACCGCTCTGTTTGCCCTTCATGATAAGTCTCTCCTTTGATTTGTTGTATAATCCCCAATTATCGGCGATGCGGGTCTGCACGCCGACCTGACAGGTAATTTTTCGTCAGTTCAGTGCACAAAAACGTCCGTACGCCTCATCCCAGATCGCACGATCTGCGGTGGGCTCATACTCCTTGACCTCGAAGGAATCGGCGATGATCGCTCTCGCCTGCTTCAGATCGGCAACCGCACCTGCGGCGATCGCCTGCATCATCAGGTTTCCGATTGCCGTTGCCTCCTCGGGTCCTGCCAGAACGCGGATGCCGCAGGCGTCCGCCGTCATCTGGGAGAGGAAGCGGTCCTTGGTTCCGCCGCCAACGACGTGAATGACCTTGGCCGGCTTGCCGGTAGCCTCCTTGATGGACTCAACGGTATAGCGATACTTGAGCGCAAGGCTCTCGTAGATGCAACGAATGACCTCGCCCACGCTCTCGGGCACGGGCTGACCCGTACGGCGGCAGAACTCGCGCACACGCTCGGGCATATTGCCGGGGGTGGCGAAGGATGCGTCGTCGGGATCGATCAGGCTGCGGAAGGGCTGGCATTCCTTGGCCCAGGCCTCCATCTGCGCAAAGCTGTAGTCCTTGCCCTCGCGCTTCCACTGGCGTCTGGATTCCTGAATGAGCCAAAGGCCCATAATATTTTTGAGGTAGCGAATGGTTCCCATCGCGCCGCCCTCGTTGGTGAAATTGAGCTTTCTGGAGGTCTCGCTGAGCAAGGGAGAGGAAAGCTCGGTGCCCATCAGCGACCAGGTTCCGCTGCTGATGTAGACGAAGTCCTCCTCCTGCGTGGGAACGGCGATGACCGCGCTGGCGGTATCGTGAGAGGCCACGGTGATGACGTCGGCGTTGCAGGCGCCGGTCTCGCCCTGTACCTGTGGCAGAAGCTTGCCCACCTTTACGCCGGGCTGAACGACCTCGCCGAAGAGCTTGCGCGGAATGCCGAGCTTATCCGTGAAGGCGAAGGCATAATCCCGCGTGTTGGCATCCAGAAGCGCTCCGGTGGAGAGGATGGTATATTCGTTCATCATATTTCCCGTGAGGAAATAGTTGAGCAGGTCGGGAATGTTGAGCATACGGTCGGCCAGAGCAACGAGCTCGGGATCGTCGCGCAGATCGGCCGCCAGCTGGAAGATGGTGTTGAAGTTGATGTGCTGAATGCCTGCCGTGGCATAGAGATCGTCCAGGGAGAAATAGGGCTTGATGTAGTCGGCGATCCCCTCAGTACGCACGTCGCGGTAGTGCACGGGGTTGGCCAGCATTCTTCCCTTCTTATCCATCAGCGCATAGTCCACGCCCCAGGTATCGATACCGATCGAGGAGATCTCCTCGCCCTCAAGCACGGCCTTGGTGATGGATTGCTTGATCTCGTGGAAGATGCGGAGAATATCCCAGTGCATTCTTCCGTTGAGAATGACCGTATCGTTGGAAAAGCGGTGGTTTTCCCGAAGGGTCAGTCGCTTTCCGTCAAATTCGCCGATGATTCCGCGGCCGCTGGATGCGCCCAGGTCGATCGCCAGCATTTTCAGCTTCGCCATGATTAGAACCTCCAAATTCAGGTTTTGTTACAAAGCAAGTAGAACAGTACTATTATAGCACAGTTCCTGCTCTTTTGTATGAACATTCTATGAACGATTGTAGGAATTTCGTCGGTTTTTGTAAAGGTTTTTGTAAAAAATGAAAAAAGTGCTTGCGATGGAGAATAATCTATGCTACAATATTTTCATGCTCTACCATTTCATTTTGAAACAGGAGACAGACAACATGAAACAACCTCTTCAAAAAGCGCTCATGCTCGTCCTGGCCTGCGTATTCCTTCTTCGGGTAACGGTCGGCTATTGCCTGCCCGTATCGGGCGCCGTGATCTCCACGGTCACCCCGACCGTCTCCATCGGAAACGGATTTATGGTTGCCCTTGACGCCATGGGACACGCCTACGCCTGGGGAGACAACACCGCAGGCAACCTTGGAAACGGAACGACCTCGTCGCAAACGAACGCCGTTGCCGTGACCATGCCCGACAAGGTGACCTTTGTCGCGATCGCGGCAGGAGCAAACCACGTCGTTGCCCTTGCGGCTGACGGCGACGTCTATACCTGGGGCTCGAACGCCACGGGGCAGCTCGGCTATGAGCAGGGCTCGATCCAGACTACACCGCGCCTCGTTGAAGCACTTGCCGACAAGACCGCTATGGCAGTCGCCGCAGGAAACGGCTTTTCGATGGCACTGATGCAGGACGGAACCGTGTATACCTGGGGAACCAACGCAAACGGTGAGCTCGGTGTTTCGGCAAGTGAGGTAGCCTCCTTCCGCACGTCTCCTACGGTCCTTGGCGGAAATATGGAAAATCTCTATTTCATCAAGATCTCCGCGGGTCCTTCCTCCGCCGCGGCCGTCACGGCCTCGGGCACGGTCTATCTCTGGGGCAGAAACGCGAGCGGACAGCTTGGCACCTCCTCGGTAACAAAACTTCTCCCCTTCTCTCCCACCTCCCTGACCTCCTGCGCTGAGATCGCTCTTGGCGAAAGCCACTCCGTGGCTCTCCTCTCCGACGGCTCGATCAAGAATGCAGGACTGAACGACAAGGGGCAGTTTGGTGTGGGCACGACCTACGATTTACCTTATGAATTCTTCCGCGCGGCCAATCTCACCTCCCCCAAGCCCATCGTTGACGTAGCGGCAGGCACGAGGCACACCGCCGCCTTGTCCGCAAACGGCACAGTTTATACCTGGGGATACAACAACCGGGGACAGCTGGGATACAGCGGCAGCACAACCCAAACCTCGCCCAAGGCCGTGACCCTCGGGGACGGCATCGTGGCATCCTCCGTGGCCGCCGCCTACAACAATACCGCGATCGTGACCGCCGAGGGACGCGTCTACGCCTTTGGTGCAAACGGAAGCGGCCAGCTTGGCAACGGCCTGGTCTCGGATAACGTTACCTCTCCCGCCGCCGTTCTCGGTCCGAACGGGATCGATCCGTTGAACCTCGGCATGGGCAGTGAGGACATCAAGCAGGACGTTTATATCTCGATCAAGACCAACGTTCCCGCGCCTACCTTTACGGTCACCATTCCCGCAGAGGTTCCCTTCGGTACGCTGAACCAGAAAAACGAGAATGCCATTGACCGCTACAGCGAAACCGCCGTGTCCGTCGGTGCATCCGACATCAGCTTCCTCTTTGGCGAAAAGAAGCTCGTCATTTCCCTTTCCTCCGCCGACGCCTCGGGAGAGTTCCTCCTGCGCGACGTCAACGATCCCACCTACACGCTTCCCTTCAACGTCTATACCGAGCAGACGGGAGAGCGCGTCGAGGTCACGTCGGGCGGCAGATTTGCCGAATTCACCGCCGATGGCAGGGTCAACGGATGCCTGCGCATCGACCAAAGCCTGATCAACCGAAACGGCTCCTATTCCGGAACCGTCACCTTTACCGTATCGGTGGAGCCTCTCTCCGCCGAAGCCAACTGAGAAAGGAGGAGCAACGAAATGAAAAAGCAGATCCTTACCCTTCTTCTCTCGCTCCACCTTCTTTTCTCCCTGCCGCTTGCTCTTTCCGCCGAGGATCTCACCTCGGGCGGCTCGACCTCGGGCTCGACCACCGTTACCGCACAAACGCAGGCGGTCAACCGCCCCGAGTTCACCCTCACGCTTCCCGATTCCATCTCCTCCGATCAGGTGATCGACCGCACCGAGAATCACGTCCTGCACGACGTGGAATTCTTCGTTCGCGTGGGCAATCTGCAATACCTGAACGGAAAAAGCATCAACATTTCGATCTCCGCGCCGGGAGATCAATTCCTGCTCTACTGCGGTGAGCATACGCTTCCCTATCAGGTCTATCGCAAAGGATCAGCCGGCTCTGCCGACGTCAGCCTGCGAAGCGGAGACGTCTTCGCCGTCTTTGCCGAGGGCTCTGCCGAAACGCAGAACGGCTACGTTCGCATCGACTCCTACGATATTGACGTAGCAGGCGAATACGGCGGTGTCCTGACCTTCACCGTCCGCATTGCAGATGCAGAATGATCGCTTTCACACATCGCCCTCCGCTGCTCCTCTGAGCAGCGGAGGGCTTTTTCTATGCGAGAACGATCCTTATCAGCTCTTCAAAGAGGAAAAGACCGCTCAGATCGTGCCGACCACGGTCAGCACGGCCTCACCCGGGTCGACCGTATAGGCGCCGTCCGCCCCTTGCGTAAAGGTGGCGGCGGGAAGTGTGATCACCCCGGGAAGCGTTGCAAACGCGCCGGTCGTCTCGTCGTAGGTGTAATCCGTTCCCTCGACCAGGAGCGTGCCGTTGAGGGTGACCGCGGTGATGTCCAGGATCGGGTCAAAGACGTCGCTGATCACCAGATTGTCGGTGGCCACGGCGGCCGTGTTGCCGCGATTCTCCACGAGGAAGCCGTAAGTGACCGTTCCGTTCTCGGGAACCGAGGTGGGAGAGAGCGTCTTGGTGATCGAAAGGACGGGCGAATCGGCCGTTTCAACCGTCTCGCTCGCCACGAGCGCCTCGGGAAGACCGCCACCGCTGACCGTGACGGTGTTGACCACGGTGCCCTCCACGTCAAGCGGCGCGTAGGCGCTGATCTCAGAGACGTAAACCAGGATCGCGTTGCCGCCCGCCGGAACGGAAATGCCGCCAAGGGTGAGCGGCTGGGCAGTGATCACCGCAGGAGTGGGCTGCTGAACGCCGTCCACGAAGTAGGCGAGGCTTCCCTCCTCATAGTCGAGGGGATAAACGGTCGCACTGCCAAAGGGATATCCGCCGAGATCGTCGGCCAGGATCAGACCGCTAAAGGGCGTGCTGCCCGAGTTGACCAGACTCACGACGTAGGTGATGCGCGAGCCGAGGGTGTATTCCTCCGTCAGCGCCGTTTTCGTTACGGAAAGCGTTTCGAGAAAGGTTCCCGTCACGGTGTTGGATTCCACGCTTCCGCCGTTGAAGGAAAGCGTGGCCTTGTTGGTAAAGGTTGCCATTTTCTGTTCTCCTTTGCAGATTTGGGCGCAAGCGCCCTACTCCAGTATATGAGCACACGCCAGAAAAGGACAAAATACGACGCCGAAAAGCGAAAAAAAACGCGCGACCATGGATTTGGTCGCGCGGGGCTTTTTATCAAGGCTCAAGAATAACGGTATAGAGGCCGCCCGCCTTTACGGTGATCTCTACACTCTTTCCGTCGATGAAGAGGTGAGGATGATGATCCTTCTCGGCTGAGCTGAAGAGGTTGACGACCACTTCTCCGTTCGGATTCTTCACGGCGCAGAGCGGGATCTCGTTCGAATAGGTGGAGGTCCAGAGAACGGTCGCACCCGGCTCGATGAAGTGCGAGAACATATAAAGCTGCCAGTAAAGGCCGTTCTTTCTTGCGCTTCCCGTTGCGGAGTCCAGACGGATGCAGGCATCGCACCCCCCTTGGCGGTTGTGATACGGGCCGCCGTTTTCGTCCAAGATCATGTTCCAGTCGCAAATGCCGTTCGTGCCTTGGCGAATATCGTGCAACAGCTCTGTGCAATAGCGCGTATCAGTCTTGTCCTCGATATTGCTCTTGCAGAATTCGGTGTTCAGGATCAGCTTGTCGGGATATTTTGCGCGCAGCGCGCCGATCGCGTCAAAGTGCTCGCCGCTGTACCAGTGATAGGCCGCACCGTCGACCGTATCCGGGCAGGCCGTAAAAATGCGGTCTGCACGCTCGTAAAGACGCTCCTTGTTGTGATCCCAGCAAAGCAGCTTGACCTCGCCAAAGCCGTTTGCATCCAGCGCACCTCTCAGATACGGAACGAAGGCGATCTCGTCCTCCACTGTATAGAAGCAGCTCTCCCAGGTCTGGGCCGCCTTGGGCTCGTTTTGCAGGGTGAGTGCAAAGATGCGGATCCCCTCCTCGCGGTAGGCCTGAAGGAAGCGGACGATGTACTCGGCGTAGAGCGCGTAGCAATCCTTTTTCAGCTTGCCGCCCGAAAAACGAGTGCCGTTCTCCTTCATAAAGGCAGGAGGTGACCAGGGGGAGGCAAACAGAAGAAGCTCACGCGTGGAATGGCGGATCGCATCCTTGACAAAGGGAATGACGTATTTCCGGTCACGCTCGATCGAAAAGGTGCGCAGATCGTAGTCGTTCTCCTCCACGTAGCAA
Source organism: Clostridia bacterium (assembly GCA_017379815.1). Lineage (GTDB taxonomy): Bacteria > Bacillota > Clostridia > Oscillospirales > CAG-272 > UMGS1865. Next base: position 627 of record JAFNVK010000109.1, on the reverse strand, counting down.
AACTCATCCAGAGCAAAATCCGACGAGCCGATGCAAAGGCGGCAAAATTGATAGCGAAGACCGCTCTCTCCAAAGAGTGCCTCCAGAGTGCTTTGCTTATCCTTCTCGCTCATTTGGGCATAGCAATAGGCCGAGCTTTCGGTAAACGCGCCGCCAAAGCCGAGCCATTCGGCTTTTCCTTGAGAATAGACGCTCAAAAGAGGCTTTTCGCGCGTCGTTTCGGCAAGCTCTCCAAGGGTGATCTCGTGCGGCAGATCGTTGACGTATTCGTAGCAGGCTTTAACCTTCATCGTCCTTTTTTCCTCGTTTCTTCGGGATCGTTTTCCTAATTATAACATGCTTTTCCCAAAAACGCAAGCATTTATCTGCTTTTTCGGAAAAAGGCAGACGCAAAGGGTGTGGAGAAGAAAAAAATCAAATAAATTGCAAAAAAGGTATTGCATTTTCAAAAAAGATGTGATATAATCCATTTGTTACCGCAATTTGGGGCATTAGCGCAGCTGGGAGCGCACAACACTGGCAGTGTTGGGGTCAGGGGTTCGAATCCCCTATGCTCCACCAAACAACAAGGGAGAAGCCAAACGGCTTCTCCCTTGTTGTTTGATGCGGATCGGCAAGATGAGACCC
>JAFNVK010000108.1 GCA_017379815.1 Clostridia bacterium | reverse complement strand
TCCCCCGTCTCCCCGTGCCATGCTGCAGATCTCGCACGGCATGTGTGAGTATTTTCTGCGCTACGAGGGCTTTGCGGAGTATCTCGCCGAGCAGGGCATTCTCGTCTTTGGCCACGATCATCTCGGCCACGGAAATACGGCCGGCAGCCCCGAGGAGCTTGGCTTTACCGTCTCGGGAGGCGGTGCGGACGTGCTTCTTTGCGACGTGCGCCGCGTGGCCGAGCATATGCGCGGCCGCTATCCCGACCTGCCCGTGATCCTCTTTGGACACAGCATGGGCTCCTTTATTGCACGCGCCGTGCTGGAGGGCGAAGGGGCGAGCCCGTATTCGGCCGCGATCCTTTGCGGAACGGGAGGACCCGACACGCCCGCGGCGGCAGGGAAGGCGCTTGCCTCCTTGCTCATCGCTCTGCGCGGAGAGAAGCATCGCTCAACGCTGCTCAAGAGCATCGCCTTTGCAGGCTACAACAAGAAATTTGAAAAGAACTGTGACAAGAACGCCTGGCTGACGCGTGACGCGTCGGTGGTGGACAAATACAACGCCGATCCCTTCTGCACCTACGTCTTTACGCTTCGCGCCTACCACGATCTCTTTACGCTGGTCGAGCGCGTCTCGCGCCGCGAGTGGGCGGAGAATCTGCCAAAGGATCTGCCGCTTCTCCTGATCAGCGGAGAGATGGATCCCGTTGGCTCGTGGGGGCGTGGCGTGCGCTTGGTGGACGAAGCCCTGCGCAAGGCAAGCGTCAAGGATCTTACGCTTCGGCTCTATCCCGAGATGCGGCACGAGATCCTCAACGAGATCGGCAAGGAGACGGTATGGAGGGAGACTCTGGAATGGATAAACGAGAGGATCTGATCGCAGATCTCAAAGGCAGGTCGGGACGCCTTCTGGGCGTGGACTTCGGCGACACCCGAACCGGGGTCGCAGTGTCCGACGTCAGCCGCTTTCTCGCCTCGGGGATCGGGTATATTTCCCCCGGCGGCATCGTCAAAACGGCGGACGCCTTGGCTGCGATCGCCCGTGAGCAGAAGGCCGTGGGCATCGTCGTCGGCCTTCCCCGCAATATGGACGGGAGCGAGGGCTTCCGCGCGGAGCGCTGCCGTGAGCTGGCCGATATGCTCCGCGAGCGGACGGGGCTTCCCGTGGTGATGATGGACGAGCGCATGACCACGATGAGCGCGTCCAGATATTTGAACGAGACCAATACGCGAGGGGCAAAGCGCAAGGGCGTGATCGACACGCTCTCGGCGCAGATCATTCTGCAGAATGCCCTTGATCGCTTAAAGAACCTTTGAGCCGTCGGCAGGGGAGATAAGCCGAAAAATCCCCTGCGATCCGTACGGCGTACGCAATTTTTCCAAAAAGAAAGGAGGACGCGGTATGCAAGCACAAGCACACAACGCACCGCCGCGCGTGGCCGCGCTGCACGATCTTTCCTGCTTTGGCCGATGCGCGCTGACCGTGATCCTGCCAACGCTCTCGGTGATGGGGTATCAGGTCGTGCCGATCCCCACCGCGCTTCTCTCCACCCACACGGGGGGCTTTACCGATCTGCATTTTCGCGATCTTACGGCCGATATGGAGAGGATCGCCGAGCATTTTGAGACCCTTGGCGTCACCTTTGACGCGATCTATCCGGGCTTTCTCGGCAGTGCCGAGCAGATCGAAACGGTCTGCCGCTTCATCGACCGCTTTGGGCGGCCGAGCGAGGAGGGGAACGCCCCGACCGTGCTGGTCGATCCCGTTATGGGAGACGACGGCGCGCTCTATTCCACCTACACGCGCGATCTGGTCGAGGGGGTCAAGCATCTGGCCTCGCGCGCCCATATCCTCACGCCAAACCTCACCGAGGCCTGCTTTCTGACCGACACGCCCTACCGCGCGACCGAGCAGATGCCCACGGAGGAGGCACGCGCCTTTGCCGAGGGCTTGATGGACCGCCTTGAGCGCGTCTGCAACGGCCGCATCGTCATCACGGGCATCACCTTAAAGGACGGAATGCTCGCCAACCTCGGGCGCAACGCCGACGGCTCGCGCTTCTATCAGCGCACGCCCATCGAGGCGCACGCCTATCCCGGAACGGGAGATCTCTTTGCCTCGGTCCTGCTTGGCGAGGTGCTTCGAGGAAAGGCCTTTGCCGAGGCCTGCCAAAAGGCGGCCGCCTTTACGGCCGAGACCATTCGGGCATCTGCCCGTCTTTCCACCCCCACTCGCGAGGGCGTTGCCCTGGAGTGGCAGCTGCATCGGCTGGTCGGCACTCCGCAGGCGGAGGACTGACCGCGGCTTCTTTGTCACATCCCTGATCAAAGAAAGGAATCCGAACCCACATGAAAGCAAACAGCCGTGCACCGCGCATCTTTGGACGCGTGGTCAAATTCACCTTTACCTGCTTCGTCTTTTTGGTCTGCGGCATCGTGCTGTGGCGCGTGTTTACGTCGGGCGATCCCGCCGCCATCAAAACGGTAGCCGTCAATTCCGCGCTGGCCGAGGCCTACGAGCAGTACGGCGAGGAGCTGACCCTGCAATATCAGCCCCTACAGACCAGTATCACGCGCGGAGAGCATAACAGCGGGTATTTCGGCGTCACGCAGACGCTCTTTATTCCACAGGCTAACCAGGTGCAGATCGTTTTTCGCTACAACAACAGCACCCTGCGGCATCTGCAGGAGGATTACGGCCTTGCCTCTCTTCCCGACAAGGCGCTCTGCCACTTTGACGTGACCCTGGTCAAGACGACCGACCTCACGCCCGAGATCGAGGAGGATTATAAGGATACGTCTACCTTTATCACCGAAAGATACTACCCGAGCGAGCACGTGATTCGCGAGACCACTGCGCTCTATACCTACTACCGCTACACCTTTGAGGGGGTTACGGTCGAGGAGGATACGCTCGGCGTGTTCGTGGATATTTACTACAACGGAGATATTGCGTACGAGGAGGAGGCCTACGGCCGAATCTGCATCTACAACGCCTATTACGCCGATTGGAAGACCTACAAGTGGTCGCGCGCCGACAAGCGGGCGATCGAGGCCTTCCTTTCGGACGGGCAGGACTGACGGAGGGCTGACGGCATGAAGCAAGCATTCGTCTTTGTGGGCGGAGAGATCTGCCCCGAGCGCATCACCGAGCGCCCCGGGGAGGACGCCGTCACGATCGCCGCCGACGTGGGCTGGAAAAACGCAAAGCGGCTGGGGATCACGCCAAGGATCCTCGTGGGGGATTTTGATTCCTTGGGCGAGCCCGACGTTGAGGAGGAGACCGAGGTGCTGCAGGTCCCTGCCGAGAAGGACGATACCGATACGCAGCTGGCGGTGGATCTTGCGATCAGCCGCGGAGCGGAGCATATCACGATCATCGGCGGCCTTGACGGACGCCTCGACCACACCCTCTCCAACCTGGCGATCCTGGAGGATCTGGATCGGAGGGGCATCCACGCCCTCATCACGGACGGGCGCAACCGCGTGCGCTTTTTGCGCAACAACAGCACCCTGATCCCGCGGAGCGGCTTTCGGTATCTTGCCCTGCTCGCGGCGGACGAGACCGTCAAGGGCGTGAGCATCGAGGGGGTCAAATATCCGCTCAAGCGCGCAAGGCTTCATCGCGCGCATCAGTATGCGGTCTCGAATGAGATCGAAAAGAACTGCGCCCTGATCGAGGTGCGCCGAGGCGGCGTGTGGATCGTGGAGAGCGCGGACGCTCCCATGGGCGCTTCTCAAAAAAAGAACCGAAAAAATTAAGGAAAACACTTGTTTTTCGTTTTCCTTTTTGCTATACTATAAGCAAAATTCAAGGACGGATCCGCCCCTGGAGCTTTTGCAACCTTTTCTACGGAGGAAAAATCAATGAACAGCAACAAACGTCCCGAAAGCATGCAGCGCATTACCACCATCGAGCTGGCCAACGCCTTTATCGAGGAGCAGATCGCCCTCGTGCGGGAGCAGGTCGGCGACAAGAAGGTGCTTCTCGCCCTTTCCGGAGGAGTGGACTCCTCGGTGGTGGCCGCCCTTCTGATCAAGGCGATCGGCAAGCAGCTGGTCTGCGTGCACGTCAACCACGGCCTGATGCGCAAGAACGAGTCCGAAAACGTGGTGGAGATCTTCCGCAATCAGCTGGACGCCAACCTCATCTACGTGGACGCCACCGACCGCTTCTTAACTCTTCTGGAGGGCGTTTCCGATCCCGAGAAGAAGAGAAAGATCATCGGCGCCGAGTTCATCAACGTTTTTGCGGACGAGGCAAGAGCACTCTGCGGCGTTTCCTTCCTGGCACAGGGAACCATCTACCCCGACATTCTCGAGAGCGTGAAGCAGGCAGAGGGCAAGAAGGCCGTTAAGTCGCACCACAACGTGGGCGGACTGCCCGAGGATCTGCAATTCGAGGGTCTTGTCGAGCCGGTCAAGCTGCTGTTCAAGGACGAGGTTCGCGTGGTAGGCGAGGCACTGGGATTGCCCCACGCCATGGTCTACCGTCAGCCCTTCCCGGGACCGGGACTGGGCGTTCGCTGCCTGGGCGCCATCACGAGAGACCGCCTGCACGCCCTGCGCGAGGCAGACGCCATTCTGCGTGAGGAGTTTGACCTGTGCGGCCTGAACGAGAAGGTATGGCAGTATTTCGTGGTCGTTCCCGACATCAAGAGCGTTGGTGTGAAGAACGAGAGCCGCTACGAGGGCTGGCCCGCGATCATTCGCGCGGTCAACACCACGGACGCAATGACCGCAACGATCGAGGAGATCCCCTACGCGGTCCTGCACCGCATCACCGCCCGCATCACGAGCGAGGTCGAGGGCATCAACCGCGTGCTGATGGATCTGACGCCGAAGCCGGTGGGAACGATCGAGTGGGAATGATTTTCGCACAGCGAAAATCAACTATGATTGCCTGCGGCAAGTTATCAGTTATGATACGCTTCGCGTAGTTATGATGTGCCTTCGGCACAGTTTGAAGTTACAAGGCAATCATATCATAACGCTTGCATAGCAAGCTCATAACATTTGGCAAAGCCAAATTTATAACTCTAAACTAATAACTGAAAGCAAGGAGTTTGTTATGGCAGATAGCGTATTGAGAAACAAGTCCAAGGAATTCGCCAAAAGCATTGTGTTTCTTTGCCGAAAGCTGAAGCAGAATGGTGTTGAAGGTGCTTTGATAAACCAGCTTTTGCGTTGCGGCACCTCCGTTGGAGCAAATGTTCACGAAGCACAGTATGCACAAGGAACAAAGGACTTCATC
>JAFNVK010000107.1 GCA_017379815.1 Clostridia bacterium | reverse complement strand
TCGGAGTACAGCTCGTCACGTCGCCAGCTCTCGTTGATCTTGTTATGGCTCTTGAAGAATCCGTGGTGCGGAACCTGCAGAATATCGCACTTGAGGTCCTCCGCAGGGAACTTGGCGTTGAGGTAGGCCATGGCCTGCTCGCTGGCGTCTCCCGTCATCAGGACGGTCTTGCCGCCAATGTGCAGACGGAGGATCAGCGAGGAGTTGTTGTAATCCAGCGTAAAGGCGTTGGGCTCAAATTCCTCGATCGCCTCGGGCGTGAGCATGACCTCGACCTTCACGTCGGCCAGCTCTCGCTCCTCGCCTGCCTTAAGAGCAACCACGGGCGTGTCGGGGTAAAACTCGGCAAGGCGGTTGAGGATCCAGTCGCAGTTGCCCACGGGATTGAACCAGAACTCGCGCACGGTCACGCGGTCGGAGTAGTCGGGGAGAAAGCGGCGAATGAAGTAGGTGTGATCGCCGTGCGAATGGGTGAAGACCCAGGCCGAGACCACGATGTCCTCAATTCCGTTCTCGTCTGCCTTCTCGCGCAGGCGGCGGTAGAGGTGATCGGCGTCGGCAGACACGGTGTTGTTGCCCTGTCCTCCGTCAAAGATGAGGAAGGTGCCGTCGGAGAGCGTGAAGAACACGCTCATGCCGTTCTCAAAGCCCTTGTTTCCGGGCTCCTGACGGTTGTTCGAGTCGTCGGTTACGGAAAGGATATAGCCCTTTGTGGGAAAATTCTTGCTTGTATTCACGGTAAGGTCCTCCTGCGGGGTTAAAAAATCAGAACAGTCCGGAGATCACGCCGTCCTCGCTGACGTCGATGCGCTCTGCGGCAGGGGACTTGGGCAGTCCCGGCATGGTCATAATGTCACCCGTCAGGGCCACCACAAAGCCGGCACCTGCGCTGATCTTGACGTTGCGAACGGTTACGGTAAAGCCCTCGGGAGCGCCCAGCTTTGCGGGGTCGTCCGAGAAGCTGTATTGCGTCTTTGCCATGCAGACGGGGCAGGAGCCGTAGCCCAGCGCCGTCAGCTGTGCGATCTGCTTCTTTGCCTGGGGCAGGAAGGTCACGCCGTCGCCGCCGTAGACCTTTTTGACGATAGCCTCGATCTTCTCCTCAATGGAGAGATCGGATTCGTAGGAGTAGGTGAAGTCGCCCTTCTCCTCCTCGCAGAGGCGAACGACCTCGCGGGCAAGCTCCTCGCCGCCCTTGCCGCCCTCGGCCCAAACGGTGGAGAGGACCACGTTCACGCCAAGCTCACGGCACTTGCGGATGATCAGCTCGACCTCGGCATCGGTGTCGGTGGGGAAGCGGTTCACGGCCACCACGGCAGGCAGACGGTAGACGTTCTTGATGTTGGAAACGTGACGGAGCAGGTTGGGAAGGCCTTTTTCCAGAGCCTCGAGATTTTCCGTTCCAAGCTCGGTCTTGGGCACACCGCCGTGCATCTTGAGGGCGCGGATGGTGGCCACGATCACGACTGCGGAGGGGGTAAGTCCCGCCATGCGGCACTTGATGTCGAGGAATTTTTCAGCACCCAGGTCAGCGCCAAAGCCTGCCTCGGTCACGGCGTAGTCGCCAAGGCGCATGGCCATGCGGGTGGCGATCACCGAGTTGCAGCCGTGGGCGATGTTGGCAAAGGGGCCGCCGTGCACCAGTGCGGGCGTTCCCTCCAGGGTCTGCACGAGGTTGGGCTTGAGGGCGTCCTTGAGCAGGGCGGTCATGGCACCAACGGCACCGAGCTGACCTGCGGTCACGGGCTTTTCGTCATAGGTGTAGGCCACAACGATGCGGGAGAGACGCTCCTTGAGGTCGGTGATGGAGCTGGCCAGGCAGAATACGGCCATGATCTCGGAGGCCACGGTGATGTCGTAGCCGTCCTCACGCGGAACACCGTTAACGCGTCCGCCAAGACCGTCGGTCACAAAGCGGAGCTGGCGGTCGTTCATGTCCACGCAACGCTTCCAGGTGATGCGTCGGGGATCAATGTTGAGGGCGTTGCCCTGATAGATATGGTTGTCGAGCATGGCGGCAAGCAGGTTGTTTGCCGCGCCGATGGCGTGAAAGTCACCGGTGAAGTGCAGGTTGATGTCCTCCATGGGAACGACCTGCGCCCATCCGCCGCCTGCGGCACCGCCCTTAACGCCGAATACCGGGCCGAGCGAGGGCTCACGGAGTGCGACCATCACGTTCTTGCCGATGCGCTTCAGACCGTCTGCCAGACCAATGGTGGTCGTGGTCTTGCCCTCACCTGCGGGGGTGGGGGTAATAGCGGTCACGAGGACCAGCTTGCCGTCCTTGCGTGCGTTTTCCTTCAGCAGGGAGAGGTCGATCTTGGCCTTGTAGTTTCCGTATTGCTCCAGGTACTTGTCCTCAATTCCGGCGACCTTGGCGATCTCGGTCACGTGCTTCAGGCGCACGGATTGTGCGATCTCAATATCTGTCATCATGATGGTTTCCTCCAGTATGCATAGGTAATGAAATTATCATATCATATTTTTTCCGTTTTGTCCAGTAGTTGTTAAAAAAATGACGAGCATTTTGCCTTTGCAGGGCAAGGAGAACGGGGAAGATCTGCCTTGTCTGCCCGAGCCTTCCGCTGCTGCCGATCGCTTCCGCCTCTGCCAGAATGTGTGGGTTGATTTTGGCTTTTTTTCCTGCTACAATAGGAGCATGGACCGAGCGGAAGCGTTCGGTCGAATTCCCAAACAAAGGAGTGACGAACATGAAGGAAAGACAAAAACGACGAACGCGTCTGCTTGACGCAGGACAGAGGAG
>JAFNVK010000106.1 GCA_017379815.1 Clostridia bacterium | reverse complement strand
TTCGCCTGGAAATAGCGAATGGCCTCACAGTTCGCCTCGGGGATCACGCCGTGAGAGGCCAGCGTACCGTCAAAATCCGCGATCAATACGATGCCTTCAAATTTTTTCATCTTGTAACAGTCTCCTTTTTGGGGGGTCAAAGCTCTTCTGCCTCAGACAGGATCCGTTGCAGACGGTGGTTCAATCCGGACTTGGAAATGGGCGGCTCGTGCAAGGCGGTCAGCTCGTCCAGTGAGGCGTCGGGGTTGCGGTAGCGAAGCATCGCCGTGATGCGAAGGCCCTCGGTAAGGTTGTCCAGCCTTCCCGTCTCGATCAGGCGGCCGATCGCCTCCATTTGCCGCGTGCCTGTAGAAATGGCCTTTTCGATATTCTTCGCCACGCAGTTGGTGGCGCGGTTTTCGTTGTTGCGGATATCCCGCTCGATGCGGCTGTTGATGACCTCGAAAACGACGTGCTGCCCGCCCATCAGGGTGATCAGCTCCTCCACCGAGCCGCTATCCTTGAAGTAAAGTCCGATCCCGTTTGCCCGCGTCATGCGGCGGGGAGGATACCCGATCGAGGAGAGAAAGCTCTCCAGCGCATCCGCTCCCCGTCCCTCGGGAAGCAAAAGCTCCAGATGGAAGGACTTGTGCGGATCGTTGACCGTTCCATAGGCCAGAAACGCACCGCGCAAAAGTGCCGCACTACAGCCCTCGCACACGCCTTTTCCTTCGGTTACGGGAAGAATGCCCTCCTCCTGCACGCCGTGCAAAAGCTTTGCCGCCGAGGGAGAGGAAAAGGAAATATCCCAAAAGCGATGTCCGCACGCTCCGCTTTGGCGGACGTCCGGGGCTTTTCCGTAAAGAGAGGACAGAAGCGGGATCGCCAGCTCGGCCGTGCTTTCCTGCTTTAGGCGAAGCGCGATCTGCTTGCCCGGGAGCAGCTTGGCTCCCAGAAGAAGGCCTGCGCCCAGCATACGCCGACAGCAGGGCTTTTTGACGTTGAGCGCGGCGAGCTCGCACCGCACGTTCTCGGCAAAGGACACTCCCGATCCCTCCCTTTCCTTCGTATTCGTGCAAAAGTCTTTTTTATTCGTTCAGCAGTGCTGATAAAAAGCGGATCTCGCGCTCAAGCTCCACGCCGAATTCTCGGCGCACACACTCCTGCACGTGGGAAACGAGCGCGCGAACGTCCCGAGCGGTCGCACCGCCCCGATTGATGATAAAGCCCGCGTGCTTTTCCGACACCTGCGCGCCTCCGATCGCAAATCCCTTCAGACCGCAATCCTCGATCAGCTTGCCCGCATAGTGGCCGACGGGGCGCTTGAACACACTTCCCGCACTCGGAAATTCCAGGGGCTGTGTGCTTCTCCGCTTGGCGGCAAGCTCACGCATCTGTGCCAGGATCTCCTCGGGGTCTCCTTTTTCAAGGCGCAGCGTGGCCTCCAGGATCACCGCCGAGGGAAGCGTCTGATACACGCTTTTGCGCACGCCAAAGCCATGCTCCTCACCGCAGAGCGTGCGGATCTCGCCGCTTGCGCGATCGTAATAGGAGGAAGACACCACGACCTGCTCCATGCATCCGCCGTAGGCACCCGCGTTCATCAGAACGGCGCCGCCGAGCGTTCCCGGAATGCCGTGGGCAAACGCCAAAGCACCAAGCGACTCCTCCTGTGCGCGCTTGGCCAGAGCCGAAAGCGGAACGCCTGCCGAAGCGCGAAGGGTATCTCCCTCCACCGTGATCTCGCGCCACCGCCCCGTAAACAGAACGGCACCGTCAAGACCCTCGTCGGGAAAGAGAACGTTGCTTCCGTTACCGATCACCCAAAGCGGGATACCGGCTCTTTCGATCAGGGCAAGAGAGAGGAGCATCTGCTCTCTCGTTTCGGGAAAGAGAGCAAGACGTGCCGGGCCGCCGATGCGAAAGGTGCTGTACGCCGAGAGCGGACAGTCTTGCTCAAGCGGAATACCGGCTTGGCTCAGCTCGGATACGAGTGTTTTCATTCTCAGCACCTCCCCATTTTCCATTCTGCTTCTATTATACTCGATTTCCGTCAAAATTGCAATACGATTCTCTCGAAAAAACGCGAATACCTCTTGCAAAATTTTATATTCTGCTGTATAATATTATATTGGAAGTATATATAATTTTCCAAAACCGCAAATGAAAGGAGCTCGGAACGCGCATGAAGGAAAAAAAGATCCTGCGGATAGGCCTTCTCGGCTTTGGCGCTATGGGGCGTACGCACGCCTTTGCCATTCGGAATCTGCCCTTCTTCTACGGGGAGCTTCCCTTCTCTGCGGAAATTCGCGGCCTTTGCACGGCGCATCCCGAGAGCGCAAGGCAGGCGGCAGAGGAATTTGGCATCCCGCTTGTGTTTGAGCGCGAGGACGAGCTGTTGGCGCATCCCGAAATCGACGTGATCGACGTTTGCACGCCGAACCGCTATCACGCCGACACGCTTTGTCGGGCGATCGCCTGCGGCAAGCACGTTCTGTGCGAAAAGCCGCTCTGCACCTCCCCCGAGGAGGCAAGGCGCATCCTTGCCCTTCCGCAAAGGGAGGGACAGGTCACGGGCATGGTCTTCAATAACCGCCATCTCGCCCCCGTCCTGCGCGCAAAGCAGCTGATCGACGAGGGACGCCTTGGGCGCATCCTGACCTTCCGCGGCGCGTACCTGCACAACAGCGCCACGGATCCCGCCCGTCCCGCAGGCTGGAAGCAGGACAAGACCGTTTGCGGCGGAGGCGTTCTGTTTGACCTCGGCTCGCATCTGATCGATCTTACCAGCTGGCTCTGCGGAGAATTTCGCGCGGTCAGCGGACTTTCCCAAATCGCCTTCCCCACCCGTATCGGAATGGATCGCGCGTCCTGGCAGACCAATGCCGACGAGGGCTTTTCCATGCTGGCCGTCACGAAGGGCGGCGCTCACGGAACGCTGGAGGTCGGAAAGCTCCAGGTCGGTACGAACGACGATCTCTCCTTCGAGATCTACGGTGAGCGCGGCTCGCTCCGCTTCTCCCTGATGGATCCGAATCATCTCTTTTTCTACGATACCTCTGCTCCCGCCTCTCCCATTGGCGGCGAGCGCGGATACACGGCCATCGAATGCGTGGGACGCTATCCCGATCTTTGCTTCCCCTCGCCAAAGGCCCCCGCAGGCTGGCTTTACGGACACGTGCAAAGCATGTATTCCTTCCTCTCCGCCGTCAGCGAGGGAAAACCGTTTGCACCCTCCCTGTCGGACGGTGCCTACGTGCAAGCCGTGATGGACGCCGCCTATCGCTCGGCCGAGCAGGAAAGCCGCCTTACGGAGGTGATCCCATGTTAGTTATCGGTCTTACCGGCCCGAGCGGTGCCGGAAAGGGCGAGGTCAGCCGCATGCTTCGGGAATTCGGCATTCCCGTGATCGATGCGGACGAGGTCTACCACGCCCTGCTCGTCCCCCCTTCCCCCTGCCTTGACGCCATCGGAAGTGCCTTTGGAAAGCAGATCCTGCGTGCCGACGGCACGCTTGACCGCAAGGCCCTCTCCGCGATCGTTTTCTCCGATCCTGCGCAGCTGCAAATACTCAACCGTATTACCCACAGCTTTGTGATGGAGCGCATTCGTCGCGATCTGAAGGTGCTTGCGCAAGAAGGACACACCGCGACCGTCATGGACGCCCCCCAGCTCTTTGAGGCGGGGGCTGACGCCGACTGTCAGATCACGCTGGCGGTGCTTGCCGACCGCGAGCTTCGCATTCGCCGCATCATGCAAAGAGACGGCTTGAACGAGGCCGACGCCGTGCGCCGCATAGACGCACAAAGGAGCGACGACTTCTTCCGCGCGCGCGCCGACTACGTTTTGGAAAACAATGCCGATCCGGAGCAGCTTCGCCCGGCCATCGAGCGCATCCTGGCCGAAACGGGGGTGCTCCGCGCATGAAGCTCAATTCCCGACGGCTGATCGCCCTGCTCCTTCTGATCCTTCTTTCGGTGGGCTTCGGCTTTGCCTTTGACGCCGTGGCCACCGCCATTGAAAAGCACCAATACCCCATGCCGGAGGAGCTTTGCGGCTACATCAGCTCTGCGGCCGAGGAGTTTGGTCTTCCCGAGACCGTGCTTTGGGCGTTCGTCCGCACCGAGAGCCGCTTTGCCAGCGACCTCGTTTCCCCCGACGGCGCGATCGGTCTGATGCAGTTGACCCCCGAGACCTTTTCCATGATCTGCACCGAGATCCTCGGCGAGGAGGAAAAAAGCAGCGAGCTGCTCTATGCTCCCGCCACGAATCTGCATTACGGTGCGGCTCTGGTCTCCTCCCTTTACGAGCGCTACGGCGTGTGGGAGACCGCCTACGCCGCCTACTTTGCCGGACGGGAGACCGTTGACGCCTGGCTTCGCGATCCCAATCTCGTCACGCCCCAAGGCAGACTCAATATCCCCGATCCCGATACGGCCGCCTACGTGGAGGATATCCTTCGTGCGGTCGAGCGCTACGGGGAGCTCTATTTCAATCGCATTCCATAAACAAAAATATATTCTGTAACCGTAAAAAGGAGAAATCACCATGTCCGACGCAAGAAAGAATCTGGTCTACGAAAAGAAGACCGTCTACGAAAAGGCCGGCGAGAAGATCGTTGCCGAGGCCTACGAATATGCCAAGGGCTACGTCAAGTTCCTTGACGCCGCCAAGACCGAGAGAGAGGCCGTTTGTGAGGGCGTGAAGCTTGCCGAGGCGGCAGGCTACCGTCCCTACACCTTCGGGGACACCATCAAGGCAGGAGACAAGCTCTACTACAACAACCGCGGCAAGAACATCTTCCTCTTTAGCATCGGTACCGAGGACATCAACAACGGTATCCGCATCACCGCCGCACACATCGACTCCCCCCGCCTTGACCTGAAGCAGGTTCCCCTCTACGAGGACAACGGTATGTGCTTCCTCAAGACGCACTACTACGGCGGCATCCGCAAGTATCAGTGGCTCGCTATGCCTCTGGCCCTCCACGGCGTAGTGGTCAAGCAGGACGGTGAGGTGCTTGACGTGGTCATCGGCGAGCGCGACGAGGATCCCGTAATGTATATCACCGATCTTCTTCCCCACCTGGCAGGCGCCTACAACGAAAAGCCCCTGGGCAAGGCCGTGACGGGTGAGCAGCTCAACATTCTCGTGGGCAGCCGTCCTCTCGCTGACGAGGACAAGGACGCCGTAAAGCTTGGCGTTCTGCAGTATCTCTACGACACCTACGGCATCACCGAGGAGGACTTCCTCTCGGCAGAGCTTTCCATCGTTCCCGCAGGAAAAGCGCGTGACGTTGGCTTTGATCGCTCCATGATCAGCGGCTACGGACACGACGACCGCGTTTGCGCATACCCCTCCATCACCGCCATGATCGACGCGGAAGAGAAGCTCCACACCACCATGTGCCTGCTCGTGGATAAGGAGGAGACCGGAAGCGACGGCGTGACCGGTATGCAGAGCAGCCTGATCACCGACCTGATCACCGAGATCGCCAAGGCTCTTGGCGGAAACGAGGCCACCGTGCGTGCAAACTCCAAGTGCCTCTCCAGCGACGTGACCGCGATCTACGATCCCAACTTCCCCGACGTCTACGAGCATCGCAACTCCGCGCTTCTCGGCTGCGGCGTTGGCATGTGCAAGTTCACCGGCTCGCGCGGCAAGGGCGGCACGTCGGATGCAAGCGCTGAGCTGGTTGCCTGGGTGCGCCGTTGCCTGAATGAGGCAGGCGTGGTTTGGCAGACCTGCGAGCTGGGCAAGATCGACGTTGGCGGCGGCGGAACGGTGGCAAAGTTCATGGCCAACCACAACATCGACACCGTGGACCTCGGCGTTGGCGTCCTCTCCATGCACGCTCCCTATGAGCTGATCTCCAAGGTGGACCTCTACGAGAGCTACCGCGCCTTCAAGGCCTTCTACGCATTCTGAAAACCAGATTCGGGACCACGATCCCGTCGATTCCCTGACAGTCTTTGAGAAAGGAGCGCCCTATGCTAAGCAAGCTGCAAGCGGCCGAGGAAAAATATCTTCACCTGGAAGCCTCGCTTTCAGACCCCGCCGTCATGGCAGACCCGTCGCGCTGTGCGCAGATCATGCGCGAGCATAAGCTCCTTTCCCCCATCATGGAGCAATACCGCCTCTACCGCGAGAACGAGATCCGCATTGCGGACGCGCTTGAGCTTCTGGACACGGAGAGTGATCCCGAGCTTCGCGCTCTTGCCTCCGAGGAGCTCAAGGAGGCGCGTGAGACGGCCGAGAGCCTCCTGCACGAGCTGACCCTGCTTCTGCTTCCGCGTGACCCGAACGACGATAAGAACGTCATTCTGGAGATCCGCGCGGGAGCGGGAGGCGAGGAGGCCGCCCTCTTTGCGGCGGTTCTTTACCGCATGTATACCATGTACGCCGCGGCAAAGGGCTTTCGGTGCTCGGTCATGAATCAGAATCCCACCGAGCTTGGCGGCTTTCGGCAGATCGCCTTCCAGATCGAGGGAGAGGGCGCGTATTCGCGCTTCAAGTTCGAGAGCGGCGTGCATCGCGTCCAGCGCGTTCCCGAAACCGAATCCCAAGGACGCATCCAGACCTCCACCGCCACCGTGGCAGTGCTTCCGGAGATGGAAGAAGTGGATGTACAGATCAATCCTGCCGACATCGAAATGCAGGTTTACCGGGCCTCCGGTGCCGGCGGTCAGCATGTCAACAAGACTTCCTCTGCCGTCCGTCTG